>DXBU01000096.1 GCA_019116385.1 Candidatus Blautia faecigallinarum
GTCGTTGTCGTCATCGTCGTTGTCATCATCATCATCGTCATCGTTGTCATCATCTCTGTCACGGATCACACGGATAGTAAAAGTAATAGACTTTTTGGTTTTCTTGTTATAACAGGTTACCGTGGTAGTACCGGGGCGTCTGGCTTCCAGTTCGATCTCATCGTCTGTAATATCGTCGTCATCAAATTGTACAATGTTTCTGTTTTTAATGCTCCATTTCAGATCGTTATCTTTCAGGCCGCCGGAGCGTTTTACCTTAAGCTCAAAGTCATTTCCGGCTTCTATGGTCCTTGTTGCTTTTCCCACTCTGGAAAATGCATAGGTGGGCTTCTTTACTGTGACCGTGGCAACAGAATATTTTTTTGTACCCTTGATCTGGCAGCGGATTTTTGTTGTTCCTGCCCGGAGAGCCTTGATTTTAATGTCGTCATCATCACGGTCCTTTTCCAGCTGAACGATCCCTTTTGTTCCCACAACAGACCAGTATAAAAAATCATCGTCTGCTTTGGCGGGTGTCATCCGTGCTTTTAATTCAAAAACCGTACCCGCGAAGACAGTCTTTTTGGGGGTTGTGATCTTTACTCCAACGGGGCGGATATCATCATCCGCATGGACCAGGGAAATTGAGCTTATCCCCAATAGAGCGACTAAAAATGCAATAAGAATTATCTTCAGCTTTTTCATTTTTTCCATACCTCCTTCTTTTTATGATAAAATACTGATGATATAATAAATTATAACGGCGAGATATGAGAAAATCATTAAAAAATGGAAGGGAGGGATCGCTTTTGCGGATTTTATTGGTAGAAGACCAGGCGGATATGGGAGAACTGCTGAAAAGGCGCCTGAGCAGGGAATATTCGGTGGATCTGTGTGAGGATGGAGAAAGCGCTCTGGATTATCTGGCTGTATATACCTACGATGTGATCCTTTTGGACATTATGCTGCCCCGGCTGGACGGACTGAGCGTTTTGAAATGGATCCGGGGAAAAGGAATCGATACGACAGTCATTCTCCTGACTGCCAAAAGCGCGGTTGAAGACCGGGTAGCCGGATTGGACGGGGGTGCGGACGATTATCTGGTCAAACCTTTTTCTTATGAAGAACTGCTGGCCCGGATCCGCGCCCATTCCAGAAAAAAGACAGGACATCTGACATCCAGGATCGTGGTGGGAGATCTTGTGATGGACACTGCGGCGCGGCAGGTTTTTCGGGCCGGACAGCCTATTTCCTTAACGAAAAAGGAGTACATGCTCCTGGAATATCTGATGCTTCATCCAAACAGGATCGTTACCCGGACGCAGCTGGAGGATATGGCCTGGGACAGCTCTTTTAAAGGCAGTTCGAATATCGTAGACGTCTATATCCGTTACCTGCGTAAAAAGATCGACAGCGGCTATGAAGTAAAAATGATCCAGACGATTCATGGCCAGGGTTACCGGCTGGAGGGAATAAGCAATGAAAAACAAAACCATAAAATTTAAGATCACCTGTCTGTATACGGGGATCATTTCGGTGCTCCTGGCGATCGTGACGGTGTTTGTCTTTGTTTCTTCAGAAAATTATGGGCTGGACAAAGTAAAAGCTGAACTTGTGGATGAGGTAAAGGATCTGAAGGAGGATATACGCAGGTATCCCTTATACTTTCCCAGAGAAAATCTATTATCCTATTATGATGATGGTGTGATGATGAGCATCTATGACGGAGATAAAAATTTTATCAACGGCGTTATACCGGATGAGTTTCCATCGGATACCCCTTTTGCAGAAGAGGAAATACGATCTGTAGAAACGTCAGAGGATAACTGGTTTATCCTGGATGGGAGGATCACCATGGAAAACGGGGAAGAATACTGGATCCGCGGCATCCATTCCTATGGGCCGGTAGTTCTGATGTTCCAGCGTCTCCTGTTTCTGAGCTTTACCCTATTTCCTGCTTTTATTCTGCTGACTGCTTTTATTGGATATCGGATGATCCGCCGTTCCCTGGCTCCTATCCAGTCCATGACAAAAAGGGCAGGAGAGATCGCTACTTCCGGGCAATTAAGCCTGCGTCTGCCGGAACCCAAAGCCCAGGATGAGATCTATGAGCTGTGCCGGACCTTCAATCGTATGTTTGCCCGCCTGGAAGAACAATTTACTCAGGAAAAACAGCTTTCCTCTGACGCCGCCCACGAGCTGCGCACGCCGTTGTCCCTGATCCTTTCCCGCTGCGAATACTGCCTTCAGGAGCTCCCTATGTCTCCGGAACTCAGCCAGGAGCTTACTGCTATCCGCCAGAAAACCCTGACTCTTTCCTCACTGGTCTCCAGACTTTTGGAGATCGCCCGGGCGGAAAACGGCACCTACACTCCGGATTTCGAAGAAATCTCCCTTACCTTCCTGGCGGAATCCGTCATAGAAGAACTGGAAGAAAAAGCAAAGGAGAAAAATATCTGTATGGAATGCGTATGTGAGCAAAAAGATCCTATGATCCAGGGCGACGTAGAAATGCTAACCAGAATGTTTATAAACCTCACTGACAATGCTATTGCCTATGGCCGGGAAAACGGCACCCTTACCATTCGCATACAGGAATACCAGCAAAATATGTGCATAGAGTTTATAGACAATGGCATAGGCATCCCTCCAGAATCCCTTCCCAAGATCTGGAACCGTTTTTACCAGGCTGACAAAAGCCGGTCCCTTCCCGACAATTTCGGACTGGGACTTTTCCTGGTAAAATATATCATCGAAATGCATCGCGGAACCATAACCGTAGAAAGCCGCTTAAATGAAGGCACTACCTTTACCATAATTCTGCCTAAAACCCAGTCCTAAATGAAAGTCCGGCCGGGAGCGCGTATGGAACTTGTTACATCCTTTCATACGCGCTTTTGGCTGGACTTTCTTCTTTTACTTTTCTTGTAGAATTTCTACATCCCAAAACATCTTGGATTTTCAGGCGTTTCTGCCTGACTCGTCTTATATTTTCTCTTATATGATACGAAAAAATATGGTTAAAATGTAGAAAAATTACAAAAATACAATATTATTTTTGTGCATATCTAACAATGATTTAACATTATTTTACAATCCCTTGATAGCAGCCCCTTTTTTTCGTTGCTATAATGACATCGTCTCAAAGATGACGGATCGAAAAGAAAGGGAAAGAAAGATGCTGAAATTAGAGAATATAAAAAAATCTTATGACGATGTCACCATTTTAGATAATATCAACCTGGAGATCGGGCAGGGAGAGATCGTTTCTATTTTAGGCCCCTCCGGCTGCGGAAAGACCACGCTTCTGAATATGATCCTGGGGATCACGGACGCGGACTGCGGCAAAATCGAATTCAACGGCGAGGACGTGACAAAGGTTCCCATGGAAAAAAGAGGTTTCAATATCGTTTTTCAGGACTATGCCCTGTTCCCAAACCTGAATGTATACAGAAATATCACCTATGGCCTGCGGAATAAGCCTGACATTTCTTCCAGAAAGGAAGTGGATGAGCTGATCGACCTTCTGGGCCTGAGGGATCATCTTTTTAAAAAGATCGAACAGCTTTCCGGAGGACAGAAGCAGAGAGTAGCTCTTGCCAGGACCATGGTGATGAAGCCGAAGATCCTTCTTCTGGACGAGCCTTTAAGCGCCCTGGACGGCGTGATCAAGGAATTTATCCTGAATCAGCTGGAGATCAAGCGGCACAATATTTTCTCTCTGTTCCACAACCGCTTTCCGAAATCAGAAAGTATTGCCTGCTAAAGAAAGGCCGGTGTCATGATGAAAGGAAAAAACAGAGAAATTAAAGGGATCTTTCTGATCGTTGCATTGGTTTTTCTTGCATTTCTTATTATCCCGGTCTTGCGCCTTCTGGGAAAATCTTTCTTAGGCGACAGCGGATTTACCAGCGCCTTTTACCGGGAGGTGATCGGAAGCAAGGGATTTATAGAGGCTCTTGGGAACAGCTTTTCCGTTTCTTCTATAAGCGCCCTTGTCACTACGCTGATCGCATTTTTTATGGCCTATACCATCCATTACACAAACATCAGCGGGAGGCTGAAAAAGCTGATCAAGACCATAGCGGTGCTTCCCATGCTGCTGCCTACGATCACCTACGGCTTTGCGATCATTTATTCATTCGGCCGGGAGGGGCTTCTTACCAGGATCTTCGGAAGACAGCTCTTCCAGATCTACGGTATGAACGGACTGCTTCTGGGCTATGTGATCTACACCCTTCCCATCTCCTTTATGCTGATCTTTAATGCCATGAGTTATATTGATAAAAAATTTATGGTAGTTTCCAGGATCATGGGAGACAAGGCAGGAGCGACTTTTTGGATCACAGTTGTACGCCCGCTTCTGGGAACCCTTGCCGCATCCTTTGTACAGTCCTTTTTCCTGGGCTTTACGGACTTTGGTATTCCGGCGGCTGTGGGAGGCCAGTACGAGGTGCTGGCAGGGATACTTTACGACCAGATGCTGGGAAGCGTGCCGGATTTTAACAATGGAGCGGTTGTGGCTATGGTGATGCTGGTTCCTTCTATCGTCAGTATCCTTGTGCTGCGCTTTCTGGAAAAATATAATGTGCGCTACAACAAGATTTCTCCCATTGAACTGAAGAAGAACCGGGTGCGGGACGTGCTCCTGGGCGGCGCGAGCATCCTGATCTGTGTGGGGATCCTGTCCATCTTCCTGGTGATCTTTGTGGTGCCTTTTGTACAGGACTGGCCCTATAATCTGGCGCCGACCCTGGAAAACTTTAAAAACGTGGCGACGGACCCGGAACTGTCCAATGTGTATATCAACTCGTTATACGTGGCGTTTTTTACAGCGCTTTTCGGCACGCTCATTGCTTACGGAAGCGCGCTGGTGACAGCCAGGAGCCAGGTCAATAAGATCCTGAAGAATATCATTGAGGGGATCGCCCTGGTGACCAATACCATACCGGGAATGGTCCTGGGCCTTGCGTTCCTCTTTGCCTTCTCCGGGACCGGCCTGCAGGGAACCTTCGGCATCCTTGTACTGTGTAATGTGATCCATTTTTTCTCCACACCGTATCTGATGATGAAGGAATCCCTGGCAAAGATGAATGCTTCCTGGGAAACCACGGCCATGCTCATGGGGGACAACTGGTTTAAGACCATTGTCCGGGTGGTGACGCCAAATGCGGTCTCTACGATCATAGAGGTGTTCAGCTATTACTTTATCAACGCCATGGTGACCATCAGCGCCGTGATCTTTATCGCAGGGGCAAGGACCATGGTCATCACCACAAAGATCAAACAACTGCAGTATTACAACCAGTTTAACGAGATTTTTGTTCTCTCACTGTTTTTGCTGTTTACCAATATCATTTTCAAAGTGATCTTTCAGCGCATGGCCAAAAGAGAAGCAAGGACAGAGGCGTCCGCCGGCATTGGAGCCGATGTGTCTCTGGCGGAACGAAAGAGCGTGCGGATCGCTAAAAGGATCACTGCGGCAGCGGTAAGATCCTGGCGGAAGGAAGCAATCTGGAGGCGGATCTGATCACTATGAGCAGCTTTTATATCGACTCGGCCCAGGAACAGAACCGGATGTTTGCCGATCTGACCTTTGACTATGCCCCATTGTCGGAATGCCCTTCCTACTATGCGCCGATCACGGCCCAGGAAGGTGCGATCATCGTAAATACCAAAGTGATGGAAGAATATGGGCTGCCCACCCCCGCATCTCTTAAGGATCTTGCGGATCCGGTATATAAAGATATGATCTCTGTGACGGACATTTCTTCTTCCTCTACAGCGTGGCTTCTGATCCAGGCGCTGGTATCCGAATACGGAGAGGAGGAAGCACAGGAGATCCTTACAAAAATTTATGAAAATGCAGGCCCCACATCGAGGATTCCGGTTCCGGGTCATTAAAGAAGGTGCGTGCCGGAGAGGTGGCTGTGGGCTTTGGCCTTCGCCATCAGGCGGTAGCAGATAAGGAAGCGGGGCTTCCGGTAGATTACATAGATCCTGTTGAAGGGAATTTTTCCCTGACAGAGTCGGTCGCCGTCCTTGATCGGGATTCCGGCAGGATGGAGACGGCCATGGAGATGGCGGAATGCATTATCAAAGAGGGAAGAGAAAAGCTGATCCAAACCTATCCCCTTCCCATCTATGAAGGAGAGACTATGGACAGCGAGGAACAGTCCGCATACCCGAAGGTATTTCCGGAGCCGCTGATCGCAGAACTTTTAGAAGAACATCAGGAATTATCTGAAAACAGTAAACCATAAAAAAGGAACAGGAGACAGAAAATGAAGAATTATAAATTATTGACGCCAGGCCCCTTGACGACCACAGAAACTGTAAAAAAAGAGATGCTTTTTGACCACTGTACCTGGGATGACGACTACAAGGCCATCACCCAGAAGATCCGCAGACAGCTTTTGGCACTGGCCCATGTAGAGGAAGAAGAATATACGGCAGTGCTCATGCAGGGAAGCGGCAGCTTCGGCGTGGAGTCGGTGCTTACCAGCGTGACCGGCACAGAGGATAAGCTTTTGATCGTGTCCAACGGGGCTTATGGAGAGCGTATGGAAGACATTGCGAAACATGCAGGGCTTTCTTATCGTATTTACCATCAGGATTATGATAAAATACCGGATGCAGAGGAAATCGGCCGTATCCTCACAGAGGATCCGTCCATTACCCATGTGGCTATGGTGCACAGCGAGACCACTTCCGGCATTTTAAATGGTATCCAGGCTGTGGGAAAGACGGTGAAAGCCCATGGATGTACCTTTATCGTGGACGCTATGAGCAGCTTCGGAGGCGTAGATATCCCGGTGAAGGACTGGGGAATCGATTTTATCATCAGCAGTGCCAATAAGTGTATTCAAGGGGTTCCGGGCTTCTCTTTCATAATTGCCGACAGACAGAAGCTGATCGAGAGCGCCGGAAAGGCAAGAAGCCTGTGTCTGGATCTGTATGACCAGTGGAAGACCATGGAAAAGGACGGGAAGTGGAGATTTACTTCCCCTACGCATACCGTGCTGGCATTTTCCAGGGCGCTGGACGAGATGGAAGAGGAAGGCGGCATTCCTGCCAGGAGCCGGAGGTATTATGAAAATAACAGACTTCTGATCAAACGGATGAAAGAAATGGGGATCCAGACTTATATTTCCCAGGAGCATCAGGGACCGGTCATCACCACATTTTTGTATCCGGAGAACCACGACTTTTCTTTTGGGGATATGTATGAATATATCAAGGACAGAGGCTATGCGATCTATCCGGGCAAGGTGACGGAGGCGGATACCTTCCGCATCGGAAATATCGGTGAAATCTATGAAGAAGATATTGAGAAGGTCTGCGGGATCTTAAAAGAATTTCTGGAGGGAAGATAGGATGAGAAAAATAGAGGCAGTGATCTTTGACTGGGCGGGAACCACAGTAGACTATGGATGTTTTGCGCCGGTGCAGGCTTTTGTGGAAGTGTTTAAGCATTTTGGCATCGAACCCACTATGCAAGAGGTGCGGGAACCTATGGGAATGCTGAAAAGAGACCACATCAGGACGATGCTTTTTATGGATCGGATCCATGGACTCTGGCTGGAAAAATACGGCCGGGAGGTTACAGAGGAGGATGTGGATTCCTTATATGAACTTTTTGAGGAGAAGCTTTTGAGCATCCTTGACCGTTTTTCTGATCCTAAGCCTTATGTGACCGGGACGGTGGACAGGCTTCGGGAGATGGGGATCAAGATTGGTTCCACCACCGGGTATACAGACGAAATGATGGCCATTGTTACCAAGGAGGCAAAGAAGGCCGGCTATGAGCCGGACGCCTGGTTCAGCCCCAACGCGGTGGGAAATGCCGGCCGGCCCTATCCCTATATGATCTTCAAAAATATGGAAACCCTGAAAATTTCCAGGGTGCAGAATGTGATCAAGGTAGGGGACACCGTGTCCGACATTAAGGAAGGGAAAAATGCAGGGGTGATCTCCGTAGGCGTTCTGGAAGGAAGCTCTGAGATGGCTCTTACGGAAGAGGAGTACAACAGACTTTCCGGGACAGAGCGTGAGGCGCTCCTTGAGAAGGTGACAAAGATCTTCAAAGACGCGGGAGCAGACTACGTGATCCGGAACTTTTCTGAACTGGAATCCCTTTTAGGAGCCATTGAACAGGACAATATCTAAAAATCGTATATGATTTTTTCTATCTCTATCTAAAAAAGAAGAACTCCCGGCGGCTGGTACCGAATTCCGGGAGTTCTTCTTTTAGGGATTATTCTATAGTCTGTTATTTTTGGGCGGTTCATTTCTCATTGCACTGCTTGCCTATATTGATAGGAGAAACAAGCGAAAATAAATAAGCCTACCTTGTAATCTTAGCGGATCAGGTAGGCTTATGTCTCTACAGGTAGGCTAACCACTTTGTGGGCGATCGCTCCTTTTCTGCCTATACTATAGCATAACCATCTGCAGAATGCAAGTGCCAACGCGGCAGCCAGATAAGTCAGTCAAGAACAGCAGATTCAGCAGAATTCCCGGTCGATCTGGATCACAGCGAAATATTTCCGCCCCACTTTTTCCTGGATTTCCTGCTTTATTTTTTTTACGATCTCTACTTCTGTGTGATCACATTTATAGGGCATGACCACATCAAAGATCAGGTTGGTATGGGTGGGCCCTTTGACCATGCGGAAATCGTGCATGGTAAAGCCTTCTCCCAGGGCGCCCACAATTTCTGAAACCGTGTCTCTCATGTGGACTACCTCCTGGTCGTCTGTGACGATAGGATCCATATGGATGGTGGCGGCGCAGTTCAGTTTCTGCTGCAGTTCATGTTCGATGTTGTCGATCTCATCGTGGAGCTCCAGAAGATTTCCGTCTGCGTCCACCTCCGCATGGAGGGAGATCATCAGACGTCCCGGTCCATAATCGTGAACGATAAGGTCATGGATGCCGTGCACCATAGAGTGGGCGGTAACGATCTCCTCGATTTCCCTGACCAGACCCTTCTGAGGGGGCTGCCCCAGAAGAGGATTCATGGTATCCCGCATAGTCTGTATCCCTGTATAGAAGATAAAGATCCCAACCAGGATACCGAACCAGCCGTCCAGGAGCAGGCCTGTGAAGTGGCTGATCACTGTGGCTGCCAGAACCAGGGCGGTAGAGATGGTATCGCTTAAACTGTCCATGGCCGTAGCCCTCATGGCGGCGCTGCCGATCTTTTTGCCTACAGAACGGTTGTAATAGGCCATATAAACCTTTACCAGGATGGAGGCGGCCAGGATCCCCAGGACCAGCGGGCTGCTCTCGATGGCTTCCGGATGGCGCACCTTGTCAATGGACGAGGTGATCAGCTCAAATCCCATGATCAGGATGGCCACCGATACAAACAGGCCGGATATGTATTCCATCCGCCCATGGCCGAAGGGATGCTCCGGATCCGGCTTCTGCCCGGAAAGCTTGAAGCCCACCAGGGTGATGATGGAAGAACCGGCATCGGAAAGGTTATTAAAGGCGTCGGCTGTGATGGCGATGGAGCCGCTGAGCATGCCGGCGATCCATTTTCCCAGAAACAGGATAAGGTTCAGGGCGATCCCCACGCCTCCGCAAAGGACGCCATAGGCCTGGCGCACAGCCGGGGAATGGTAGTCTTTATTATTTTTTATGAAAATAGAAGATAAAAAAGTGATCATAGTCTCTCCTGTTAAAGCTCAATGATAAACTGCTTTTCTTCCGGATAATCGACTACGGTACAGTCATTGGCGTAAGTGCATTCCGGCAGGATGATCATCGCCTGCAGCTCATCCGCGTGTGCCGGAAGGGGAGCCAGATGCCAGATTGCGGAATTGATCTTTACAAGAGTTCCCTTTGGCACGATAAATGCCTTTGTAAGCTCCGGGACCGGAGTGCCTGCAGAAGCCGGGGCTACGTGCAGGATCATGTCGTCGTTCAGCGGCAGGATGATCTCCGGTGTGGTGGTGTGATACTCTGCCTGGGTGATCTTCATGACTTCCGGCTTTTTCACCAATATCGGGGAAAAAGCGGCTCTTGACACATAGGACTCGGTGAGCCGGTCAGGGAAAAAGCGATGGATCTCGCCGTTTAAGGAATACCCTGACGGCTGTGTCATGTTATAAAAGGTTCCGTAAGGGGCATATGCTTCATAGGTAATAGGTTCTGCTTTGATCGTTCTCATAGCGGTATCTCCTTTGCTCTGAAAATTTGTGAATAGTTGTATCCCTATTATATCGCGCCTGAGGGAAGTAGGCAATCAGGAACTTGGATATAGGCAGGATTCTTCTATAGACGGAAGTGAAAAGTCTCTTCCCGCTTTGACTGTCTTCTGTAAAGCCGGCTCAGAGAGGGAAGAAGCCGGGACAGATTTTGGGAGAGCAGAGGATATTCTGCGGGAGGGAGCGGGCATTCTCCGATGCCGGTCTCGATGGTGACGGAAGGGATCTTAAGCGTTTCCATAAAATAGTCGCTGCAGCCGGCGCGGACAGCGCCTTCATCTGCAGATGAGCATGTTTTATACCCGGTGACCCTGCCGATATACCGGGCAAGCATTTTGTCTGTATCATAGAGCCTTCCTTCGCTCCGGTAATCCCAGTAGATCAGGTTTCCGCTGGAATGAAGAGAGATACAGCAGCAGGGCTTCCATCTGCGGGCGGAATCCAGGAGGGCGCGGGTCTCCCTCTCGCTTTCAGGAAACGGACCTTTATATCCGGCAAAGGAGGGAAACAGAGTCCCTGCGTATTCCTTCCACCCGGCACTGAAGTTCCGGTTGATATCCACCCCGCGGGCGTTGGCTTTCCAACGGCGGAAATATAATTGTTCCTTTATAGGAGGATGGAAATTCCCTCTGTCTCGCTTCCAGCAGTCATACAGACCCTTTCGCAGGGACGGATCCCGGATCGCACCGGGACCATATTGGCTTATGGAAACGCCGTCGGGATTGACCATAGGGATAATATGGAAACAGACTTCCCTAAGAGCGTTTTTGCGTGTCTCTTTCTGTGCTCTGTACAGATGATCCCCGGCCAGCTCCAGAAGAACGGCCGAATTTGCATATTCCCTTCCGTGAACGGCGGCATGTATGAGAATATGGACCGGACGATCCGGATCTCCAAGGGAAAGTTCCGGGATCATCCGGCCGTCGGCGGTCCTCCCGAGAAGATGCAGGACGACCTGGCCGGGGAATTTTCTTTTCAGGTATTCCAGACGGTGTAGGACCTTTTCATATGTGTCGGCATATTCTCTTTCCATATAATAGGATATGATCTTGAGGGCACCGGGGTTAAAAGTTTTTTCCGTGTGCCTGCCCGCAGACGGATATTTCCGGAAGGCATGTTCCTTGAAAAAAATATGGAAATATCGGTAAAAATAAGGAAAAAAGTAGTTGACAGACAAACATGGGTATAATATAATTACTCAATGTGACGTAGTGCGAAGACACCTGAGCCAAAAGCCCCGGCGAAGGCGTTTTATCAGCGGTTTCGGACATTTCCGCAGTTATTTCCGCATCCACGTCTCCAGTATTATCTATTTTCGCGGGAGACCGCGGTTAACTTAATGATCGTTGATAAATAACAGGAGGTAAGACCATGCAGACTTATATGGCAAATCCAGATAAAATCGAAAGAAAATGGTATGTTGTTGACGCTGATGGATGCACCCTGGGCCGTCTGGCTTCCGGTGTGGCAAGCGTTTTGAGAGGCAAGAACAAACCACAGTTCACACCTCATGCAGATACAGGCGATTATGTGATCGTTGTAAACGCAGATAAAATCAAAGTTACCGGCAAGAAGCTGGATCAGAAGATCTACTACAGACATTCCGAATATGTTGGAGGAATGAAGGAATCCACATTAAGAGAAATGTTAGCAAAGAAACCGGAAAAGGTGATCGAGCTTGCAGTGAAGGGAATGCTTCCTAAGGGACCATTAGGAAGGACTATGTATCGGAAACTTTTCGTATACGCAGGACCGGAACACAAGCATGAAGCTCAGAAACCAGAAGCTTTAACATTTTAATGAGGAGGTAGAAAACATTGGCTAGCGCAAAATTCTACGGAACAGGAAGAAGAAAAAAATCAATCGCAAGAGTTTACCTGGTACCTGGAACCGGTAAGATCACTATTAATAAAAGAGATATCGATGAATATTTTGGATTAGAGACACTGAAGGTTATCGTTCGTCAGCCACTGGCAGCTACTGAGACAGAAGGTAAATTTGATGTTTTAGTAAACGTTCACGGCGGCGGATATACCGGACAGGCCGGCGCCATCAGACATGGTGTTGCAAGAGCCCTTCTGGAGGCAGATGCTGAGTACAGACCAGTGCTTAAGGCAGCAGGCTTCCTGACCCGTGACCCGAGAATGAAAGAGCGTAAGAAGTACGGTCTCAAGGCAGCCCGTCGCGCTCCGCAGTTCAGCAAGAGATAATCTGCTGTTCAAACCGTATCAAAATGGTTCAAAAACCCCGGAAAATCAAGGTT
>DXBU01000097.1 GCA_019116385.1 Candidatus Blautia faecigallinarum
AGTATCTCGCTGCATGAAAAGCAGATGTATCAAAAGGAGTTTACCGGAAGAATTCTGAGGGAAGTCCGGAAGGCGAATTACTTATGGTATGAGGTCCTTGTGATGATCTGCGTGGACGGAATATCTTACAGTGAGGCGGCCAGAAGACTGGGAATTGCAGAGCCGGTACTTCGGGCGAGACTTTACAGGGCCAGGAATTTTGTGAGAGAACGCTTCGGAAACGAGTACTTGGATATGTGAGAACAAAGTGTATGCCGGAGGGACGGAGCATAGCTCCGGGCCCTCCGGACACAGAAAACTGGAATGGATATGGCCAGTCCCTTTACTTTACGATGTCGCAGATCAGGGAAATGATGGTGTCCACCGCATGGCTGGAAGCGCTTTTTTCCATGGCTTCCACATAGGTATGACGCTGCTCATACAGAGAAAGGATCTGGGAGAGAAGGACTTCGTCTGTCAGATTCTCTTCCTGTATTACCTTGCTGAATCCCTGCTGTTCAAAGGATTTGGCATTGAGGATCTGGTCCCCTCTGCTGGCTGCGGCGGAGAGAGGGATCAGGAGATTGGGCTTTCGCAGCTCTAAAAGCTCGCAGATGGCGTTGGCTCCCGCTCTGGAGACCACGACATCGGCCATGGCAAACAGGTCTGCCAGCTCTTTCTTAATATATTCAAACTGGATGTAGCCGGGCGTGCTGCTTAAGGTCTCGTCCAGATTGCCTTTTCCGCAGAGGTGAACCACCTGAAAGGTGTCTAAGAGCTGCGGAAGAATACTTCTGACCGCGCGGTTTACGGCTACGGAACCAAGGCTGCCGCCGATGATCAGAAGAACCGGCTTTGCGGCGGTGAATCCGCAGAATTTTAATCCAGCCAGTTTATTGCCCTGGCGAAGCTCCTGCCGGATCGGGCAGCCGGTAAGGACAGCTTTTCCCTCAGGGAGAAGCGGAATAGTTTCAGGAAAATTACAGCAGACCCTGGTGGCGGCCGGGATAGCCAGCCGGTTTGCAAGGCCAGGAGTCAGATCGGATTCATGGATGATAACGGGAATGTGCAGTCCTTTGGCAGCCTGCACCACCGGTACCGTGACGAATCCGCCTTTTGAGAAGACAATGTCCGGCTTGAGCTGTCTTAACAGCTTGCGTGCCTGGAAATAACCTTTGGCCACCCGGAAGGGGTCTGAGAAGTTTTTCAGGTCAAAATATCGCCGCAGTTTTCCTGAAGCGATTCCGTGATAGGGAATCGAAAGCTCTTCGATCAGTTTTTTTTCAATCCCATCGTAGGAACCAATATACTGGATAGCGAATCCACGCTCTTGCAGAGCAGGAAGCAGCGCAATGTTCGGGGTGACATGTCCGGCGGTACCGCCGCCTGTCAGAATTATTCGTTTCATGTTCATCCTCCAAAATAACGTTAATCGTATTCTGTTCTTGGGGCCATTGGCCCCGGCGAAACAGAATGGCTTACTTACAGTTTAACCTTTGCCCAAGAAAAGTCAAGAAGGGACTTAACCGGAAAATGAAAGAAGCGATGAAGAATAAACCAGGGAAAAACAGCAAGATCTCACCGATCCGGATCGATGGGGAATTACTTGACGATCCCAAAATGGATGATTTTATCTGGGACAGCCTGAAAAAAGAGGCGGATGAGCTGGAAGAGCAGCTAAACAGCGACCCGGATCTGGAAAAAATACAGGTTCCAGACGATATGTTTGAGAAGCTGGTAGCTCAGTTGAAGAGCGAGGGCGTCTGGGAGGAAGAAGGGACGCCTCAAAACAGTTCTGAAAAAACTACCCATGAAGAGAGTGTAAAAAAGACGTTGCAGGAGACAGACTCTCCTGAACAGGATCTGGAGCGGATTTATTCTATGCTGCCCCAGGAGGACCAGGAAGCTTTAAAACTTGGAAAAGCGGTAAGCGAGAAAAAGAAGCGCAGGGCCATAAAGCGGAAAAAGAGGATGAAGATTCTGCGGAGGGCAGGAGCCGTGGCCGCTGCGTTTGTTTTGGTGTTCTGCCTTGGCATGACCAGTGACGCCAACAGGAAGCTGGTGATGAAGGTGTGGGACGGAGTGGCTGAGAAGTTTGGATTACATATGGAAATAGATCATGTGGATGGTGAGAATGATTTATTAGAAAGCCAGATAGAGGCGGAAGAAAAGGCCTTTGAAGAAATAAAAGAGAAGACTGGGCTTGATGAATTTATCTTTAGGTATTTACCAGAAGGTATGGAATTTGAAAGCTATGATGTAGATGATATAACGGATGGGATTATAATTTATTATCTATATAACGAGATTATTTTTTGTGTGCAAATCAATCGTTCAGAGAAACAAGAGGCATCCTACAATTATTTTGATGGGGAATTTTCTTTTAAAGAAAATTATGTAAATAGTCAGAACTTAGAGATGGAAATCTGGGAAGCCAAACAAGAAGGCGATAATACGGTATATGCGGCAACCTTTGAGCATGGTGATTATTACTATATGTTTAACGGAGAAATGGAATACGAGGAATTTATCAAAATATTAAAATTTTTAGTTCTGGATTGATTTAGCGTTATAATTTTGCGGGAGTTACGTTCTAATATTTGTAACTGGTCAACACGCAGGCAAAAGAAGAAAGGAGGGAAACATGAGAAAAAGAAAAGTAAAGATCCTGCTGTCGGCACTTATGATGCTGTGTATGGTACTCAGCGGATTGTCTGTCTCTGCTGCAGACGACCGGCTTGGCGAAGTGGTGGATGGCTCGATCCTCACGGATGAGATGCAAGCAGAGTATGGCGAACCGTCCAAAACCAAGGGTACGTACCTGTCTTCAGGATCAGGTTCCGTTACAAACCTTGGGGGAAGGCAGGTGTACATTTCTGGCAGAACCAACTGTTACAGGGTGAGCGATGAAGTGAGTGTGACTTTAACCCTGCAGCGACTGGAAGGTAACAGTTGGGTTTACGTTGGTTCTGTAGGTCCTGTATGTGCCTACAATACCTATACGGTATCCGCAAGCCGCACGTTTTCGGTATCCGGAGGATATTATTACCGGGTGAAAGGTACTCATGCTGCCATTAAAGGAAGTACAGGGGAATCATGCTCCAGCTATTCTAATGGTATCTGGGTTTATTAATGCTTTACATTGAAAACAATACAACTAAATAAGGATAAGCCCCTGCGAAAACGCAGGGTGAAGGGAACTGGCGATTAGAATAAGATAATACCGGAAACGGACTTTGCATACTGTTTTATCTTATTCTTCG
>DXBU01000098.1 GCA_019116385.1 Candidatus Blautia faecigallinarum
CAGCTGTATGGGAAGCCATGTGTCTATATCGCCCAATCACCAGGTTCGCCGGGCTACACCCATGAAAACGCGGGCGAATGTGGCTTATTTTGGCACCTTTGGCTATGAGCTGGATCTCAATGCGCTGCCGCAGGAAGAACTTGATATGGTAAAAGATCAGGTGGCGTTTATGAAGGAATACCGGGAAGTCATTCAATACGGAACCTTCTACCGGCTGGCCAGCCCCTTTGAGGGAAATATCGTCTGCTGGATGTGTGTCAGCGAAGATCAGAATGTGGCCGTTGTGGGATGGTATAAGATCTTAAACGGCGTCAATATGCCCTTTAGCCGCGTTCGTCTCCAGGGACTGGATGAGAAGAAATCCTACTGCATCGACGGAGGAGAAAGTTATTCCGGCAGCGAGCTGATGCATATCGGTCTGATTACTTCGGACGGATCAGCCGGCGAACTGGTGGACGGAGTGATTCCAAGCTGCGATTTTGATTCCAGGCTGTACATCCTGAAAGTAGACGTTGATTTGCCAGAAGGAAGATGACGGGAAGGAAGTTTGAAAATACTGGGAATATAAGTTGTATTTTGTTCACCGTTATATTATAATTTATATAAAGAAGAAGGACGAAGGAGTCCACAGGAATTCTGTGACTCTTCGTTCTTTTTTTGCTTATGTCCTGGTTTGGCCAGAGCAGTTTTTATCAGGACAAGGGAGGTGTGCTATGGGAGCGTTTGATAAAGTAAAGAGTGGATTTCCGGGGATGGACGAACTTTTAAATTCTATCCGGATAGGTGACAATGTGGTCTGGAGTGTGTCAGACCTGGAAGATTTTAAATTTTTTGCCCTGCCTTTTGCGGCGCAGGCTGTCCGGGACGGACGGAATCTGATCTATATGCGTTTTGCCGGACACGAACCGATTCTTCCGCCGATGCCCGGACTTAAGATTTTCGAGTTTGATCCGGATAAAGGGTTCGAAGCGTTCACAGTTGCAATATATAACAGGATTACGGAAGAAGGAAGAAATGCCTTTTATGTATTCGACAGCCTTTCTTCACTTCAGTCAGTCTGGTATACCGATCTGATGATGGGAAATTTCTTCCGTCTGACCTGTCCTTATCTGTTCCGTCTGGATACGGTAGCATATTTTCCGCTGCTGCGGGGAAGGCATTCTTTTGACGCCGTGGCACGGATCCGGGATACGACGCAGCTTTTACTGGACGTGTATCACGGGGACAGAATATACCTTCATCCGCTGAAGGTCTGGAACAGGTATTCCAATCGGATGTTTCTCCCGCACGCCTGTGATTTTTATCAGACAAAAAGGGAAGCTGTTCCGGCGGAAACACTTCTTACCTTATCGGAAAAATGCAGATTTTTCGCTGTGGATGGCGGAGTTGCCATGAGCAGGTACTATCAGCTTGTGGAAGAAGAGGAGGAAAAGAACCAGGATCAGAATTATGACAGTCACGACCGCTTTTTTGCACTGGCAAAGATGGAGTACCAAAGGGGCGAATTCCGTGAGGAGACAGAGATTCAGATAATCGAGAGTACGATGACAAAAGACAGGCGGCTGAGTGACAGGATCCGAAAATATTTTCATCCAAAAGATTATTTTCAGCTCAGAGATCGTATGATCGGAAGCGGATCTGTGGGCGGGAAGGCATGCGGGATGCTCCTGGCAAGAAAAATTATTTATCAGGAACTGCCGCAGTACAGACATCGGCTGGAGCCTCATGATTCTTATTATATTGGATCAGACGTATTTTATACCTATATTGTGTCAAACAACTGCTGGGAGACAAGAATCGCGCAGAGAACGGACGAGGGATATTTCGCAAAGGCGGAGGCGCTCAAAGAAGCGCTTCTCTCCGGAAGTTTTCCGCCGGATATCCGGGAGAAATTCCGGTCTGTTCTGGAATATTATGGACAAAGTCCGATTATCGTGCGCTCGTCCAGTTTCCTTGAGGATGGGTTTGGCAATGCATTTGCCGGAAAATATGAATCCGTATTCTGTGTGAACCAAGGTAGTCCGACGGAGCGGCTGGAAGCATTTGAGTCTGCGATCCGCAGAGTCTATGCAAGCACCATGGATCTGTCTGCGCTGGAGTACAGAAAGCAAAGAGGATTGCAGCACAAAGATGAACAGATGGCCATTCTTGTGCAGCGGGTTTCCGGATCGTATCATGGGGATCTGTTCTTTCCGGCAGCAGCAGGTGTGGGCTACAGTTACAGCTCTTACCGGTGGAATAAGGATATGGATCCCTCTGCCGGACTTTTACGGATCGTGGCAGGCCTGGGGACCAGGGCAGTGGACCGGCCGGATCATGATTATCCCAGACTGGCTAATCTGGACCGGCCAGCCGTCTCGCTGCATGCCAGTATGGCGGAGCGGCACCGGTTTTCCCAGCGTGTGATGGATGTCCTGGATACGAAAGAAAATAAATTAAAGAGCGTCGAGGTGCGTACGCTCGCCGAAGAACTTCCGCTCTGGTTTAAAAAGGCAGTCATGGAGCGGGATTATGAGGCAGAGAATGCTCTGCTGCGGATGAACCGGCGGCGACAGGTCTGGTTTACCACCTGTCAGGGACTTTTGGAGAATCGGGAGTTTACCGGTATGATGCAGGAGATATTAAAAGCATTGGATTGTGCCTATGGTAATCCAGTGGATATAGAATATACGGTGAACCTGGACGAAACGGGCCAGTTTGTGGTCAGCCTGCTGCAGTGCCGACCGCTTTATACGGGAGCCAGAGGTTCCGTCACGCAGATTCCTGATCTTCCGAAAGAGGATATCTTCTTTCAGATGAAGGATTCTGTCGTAGGCAGTTCTGAAAAAAAGAAAATTGATGTGGTAGTGCAGATTGATGCGAAGGCTTATTACGAATATCCCTATGCGCAAAAGCCGCAGGTGGCGCAGGCAGTGGGAAAGGTAAATGCCTGGTACAGGGGAAAGGGCAAAAAGCTTTTGCTTATGACGCCCGGCAGAGTCGGAACATCCTCGCCGGAACTGGGCGTGCCGGTCAGTTTTGCACAGATTTCCGGATTCAGCGGGATATGTGAAGTGTCCGACAGCAGGGCGGGATATATGCCTGAACTGAGTTTTGGAAGCCATATGTTCCAGGATCTGGTGGAAGCAGGCATTTTCTATTGCGCACTTTGGGGGGACAGACGAACCATATCCTACAATGAGAAAATCACACTAGGGCTTAAGAATCATTTTACGGAAATTTGTCCCGATCAGCCGGAACTTGCCGGCATGTTCCTGGTTACGGAGCCGGAACATCTGTGGTACTGGAATGACGAGCAGACAGGAGAAACCTTGTGCGGTTTTCAGAGAAAGTGAAAAAAATCCTGCGGCTGTTCGGAAAGTCTGTCCGAACAACCGCAGGCACCGTAAAAATAACATGCGGAGGTTCATTTTTGGTTCCTTAAAAATATGGGAGTCCAGGAGAACCAGAACTGCACTACGATCACCCTGCGAATGTAACACAGAAGAATGCGATGGTCAGAAAGTGGGGCGAATAACATGGCGAAAGCCCTGTACCGGAAAGAGAACAGGGAACTGATCGATACGATTGAACGATATACGGATGGACTGATATTCACTATGGAGATGGAAAAAAAATATCCAAACCCTGAGTGCGGCAAAAGCACCAAAAAAGGATGGGAAAGGGAATCCGTATGCAGAGACCATCACACATCATATGCCGCTCCTGGATGCAATGCGGACAGCATCAAGAAAAGCCTTTGAAAGAGCCTTCTGCTAAAAAGGGATAAAAAGTGATTGGAAGAAATCCAGGAGGAATTATCCGAAAATAAAAACAATAGACTGATATCAATAAATAAGAAAAATTGCCAACGATTACTTGACACATACGTTTCACAAAAAACACTTGCAGTTATATAACATTTGTGATAAAATGAATTTCGGTTCTAAATACAGGCCGGCGTGTCGGAATGGCAGACGAGGCAGACTCAAAATCTGTTGTGGGCAACCACGTGCGGGTTCAAGTCCCGCTGCCGGCAGTTTAAAAACCTGAATACCGTACTTTGCGGTATTCAGGTTTTTTTGGTATGACGGGCATGCCGTCAGTCTGTGGTGAAAGTCCACAAGGGGCGTAGTTGCCGACGAACCCCATAGCGATTCCCAAGGTTTACATCGTGAGGTGTGGGCGAGAAGAAGGGATAGCGAAATCGTAGCCTGACGAATAGAAACCTGATATAAGGCGTACATGGCGGATGAGCTAACCAAAGACAGTGAAGTCCTAAAGGCAACCGTAACCCACGTGCGTAAATCAGGCAGGTAGACGAGGAAAGACTGGCAGGCTTATCCCGTGAGGTCTCACAGGCGGTGAAACACACCGTA
>DXBU01000099.1 GCA_019116385.1 Candidatus Blautia faecigallinarum
TTCGCCGAGGATACCCGTCCGCGCGCGTTTGCTGCCCCTGTTGAGTACAATCTGGGGCATTTCCTTCTCCATACACTTTTAGAAGAACTAAATGTTAAGGAAGTCATCGGCATCCTCGCCGCTCAAATGCGCTTTCAATTCAGCGTTTATGACATGATCTCCCAGCTTATCTTTGCCAGGGTGATCCATCCCTGCTCAAAATCCAAAACGGTCTCCACTGTCTTCCCGCATCTTTATGGCAGTTCGCCTATTTCGGAAGATCAGGTCTACGATGGCCTGGCATTCGTTGGCGAAACTTACAAAAAATATATCGAGCTCTTTAACCATTGCTATGAGCAGCATTATCAGAGGGATCTCAGCAAGGCCTTCTTTGACTGCACGAATTATTATTTTGAGATCGACCTGCCTTGTGGAGACAGACAGAAAGGACCGTCCAAAGAGAACAGGCACGTCCCCATCATTGGCCAGGCCCTCCTTCTTGACGCGGATCTGGTCCCTGTGGCCATGCAGATGTATCCCGGGAACGAATCCGAGAAGCCTTACATCCGCAAGCTCATCGAAGAGATGAAGGCCCGTTACAAAGTCTCCGGGAAGACTGTGCAGGTCGCTGATAAAGGGCTCAACTGTGCCAGGAATATCTATGCCGCTGTTAAGGAAGCAGACGATGGGTATATCTTCTCCAAGTCCATCCGCGGCACCGGCTTAAGTGCCAAAGAGAAACAATGGCTTCTATTAGATAACGACGCAAACGTATGGGAAGACCACATGGGCAAAGACGGTACACTCTTGTACCGGCTCAAATCCTGCGTGGATACCTTTACGTACCAGTTCAAAGAAACAGATCCTGAAACCGGAAAAGAAACCATAAAGAGGTTTTCCGTTATTGAAAAGAGGATCGTCTCCTATAATCCTGCCCTGGCCAGGAAGCAGCGCGCAGAGATCATGAAGATGGCTGACAAGGCAGCTGATTTCACGACCTACAAGAGGATGACGCAGGAGGAATTAGGGGAATCCGTAAAATACATAAAGATCACCAACAAGGATAAGAACGGGAAGAAGATCAAACCCGTGGTAGAAATGGACCAGGCGAAACTGGAGGAGGACCTGAAATATGCCGGGTATAACCTCATGGTCACATCGGAACTGGATATGGAGCCGCTCCAGGTTTACCAGACCTATCACAGCTTGTGGAAGATCGAGGAATCCTTCCGGATCACAAAGTCTTATCTGGACGCGCGCCCAGTTTATGTGCAAAAAAAAGAAACAATCTACGGGCATTTTTTAATCTGCTACCTTAGCTTGTTTCTTTTAAGAATGTTAGAGATCAAGGTCTTCAAAAACGAGATCAGTTCCTATGACCTGATCGCGTTTATGCGTGACTTCCGTGGCGCAAGAGAAAAAGACGGTTCTTTCATCAACATTTCCAGGAACCAGTCCGTCAATGAAAAGATCAAAAAACTGACCGGTTTAACAAACCTGGATGCGCTGTATCTTTCCGAGAAAGAGGTTGAAAACCTCTTCAAAAGCTGCATGCTGCTTTAGTCAGAGTGCTAGGTTTTGAGAGAAACGACGGAAGTCAGGTATTATAGAAAAACTGTCTTGAAATTTCAATATTAAAAGTACATACTACTACGATTTGTTACTTGAATGCCTCCGTCAAAGGAGCGGTACTTAACTTGAAAGTTATACCTCAAGAGACTGTATACATAAAATTGGGCGGCTGAAAATACTGCTTTACTTTTTTTCGAATTTTCGCTGCATCTCTGTCCGTAGCCAAGTCATATCCATCAGGGATGGTATCCGTCAATCCATGCATGAAGAACGCATTGCGCTTCGTTACTACTGCGTTAGGGTATTTAAATACCAACGCAGCAAATTCCGGTCAATCGGTGCGCCCATTCCAGAATCAGCGGTGCGCCTATTCTGAAATAGCGGTGCGCTAATTCCATTTTAAGCGGTGCACTTTCTTCTATAATGAACAATGAAACTCGTTCATTACAAGTTGAGAAAGGAGCACCAAATGCAAAAATACTCAACCATCATTGGCGTGATTGAATTACGCCAGAGCGGTATTGGATACCGCACTACCAAGAAGCGGTACAACATAGGAAACAGTACCGTAACACTTATTATGAATCGCTTTCATGAACTGGGGTTCTCCCTGGAGGAGCTGAAAGCAATGCCGCCGAAGAAAGTCGAAGAGGCTTTCTACCCACCGGAGAATCTTCGCCGAACTGAAAAGGAACTGCCAGATTTCTTTCAGATTCATCAGCGGATGATGGCGATGGAGACTCCCGATCTTGCATTCCAGTGGATGGAATACAAGAAAGAGCATCCAAATGGCTATCAACTGTCACAGTTCTATAAGCTTTACCGAGATTTTCTGAGAGAAAATTTCGGACAGGATTCCGTATCCATGCCAGTCGAACGGATACCGGGAGAGCGGATGTATATTGACTGGGTCGGCAATCAGCCTGAACTGCTGACGGATCCTGCAACCGGCGAAATACACAAAGTTCATGTGTTTGCTACGACATTTGGCTTCAGCAGCCGTGTATATGCAGAAGTATTCCTTGATGAGCGGCTGCCAAGCTTTATCACCGGCGTTGCCCACGCATTGGAATACTATGGGGCTGTCCCGAAATATCTTGTCCCAGACAACTGCTAATGTAAAGCTTTACATTACATGTTGTCCGGCATCAAAGCCCATTAGGAAAAGCTTCCCAAGAAATCCTTCCAGTGCTTTTTTATCAGCTGTCTCCAGAAAAATGCTCCTGGGAAACAGATACCGTTTTTCCCGATGCCATGCTCCCTGGTACCGTTTCATCCGTTCACAGGATGGAAAAAACACAGATCTGACAATTTCCCCGGTACTGCATATCCGGGTAAACTCCTGTATTTCGCCTTCCTCCCAAATCTTTGGAAAGTCCACTAAATACCAGATTGCTGTCACCTTCTTTCTGTGAGTAGTTTACTCACAGAAGAAAATCCCTGACAATCTCCAAAATCTATAATAGACCAAACCAAAAAACATCCCTGACCAAAAGCTTCCGCCTCTATGGCGTGACTTTTCTGTCAGGGATGTTTCCATTTTCTCAAGATTAATTTTTTATTCCGTATAAGATTTCCGGCTTATTTCTTTTCCGCAGGCTTTATCTGTCTTAGTATTCTGTCCAGTTTCCATCCTCGTCCCAGACGATATTCCCACCGCCGCCGGTGCCGCTTCCATCTCCTGTGTCGCCCGTACCGGTTCCGCTTCCGCCGCCAGTTCCGCTTCCGTCTCCCGTGGTGCCGCCGGTTCCATCTCCTGTGGTACCTCCGGTTCCATCACCAGTAGTGCCTCCAGTTCCGCTGCCGGTATCTCCGCCAGTAGTGCTGCCATCGCCTGTTGTGGTCCCGCCAGTGGTTCCTCCGCTGGTGGTTCCTCCGGTAGTTCCCCCGGTCCAGGTGTTATCATAATAAGTATCTCCATAGGAGGTGCTTCCGGTACTGCTGTCATAGGTAGTCCCGCTGGCCGCGCTGGTGTCGTAGGCACTATACGTACCGTTGGTGGTCTTCTCGTTCTTGCTGCTCTGGCTTAGATACCGCAGAAAAGCGACCCCATTTTCTACCTGGAGAGTAGCACGCTCCATATCGTCCAGATCCGCGCTGTAAATCTCGTAGGTAATGCCTTCTACGTTGGTAAACTGGATATTATATAGCGCGCCGTCCATAGGTTCATAATACATATTCACTTCCTGGGCCGACTTTACGGTGGATTCAGCAGGGATCAGATTGTTGCCCCAGTCTCCCATGCCGGAAACGCACACATAAATCTGCCGGATATCCACGCCGGTACTGTTGGTCAGAGTGATATACCTGGCGGTCTCCGTCTTCTTTCCGATCAGCTTGGGCGCCGGTGTGACTGTGGGGACCGGCGTAGCCGTGGCCGGGACCGGAGTCGGTGTTACCGTCGGCTCAGGTATCGGGGTAGGCGTTGCTTCCGCCTCTCCCCGGAAATTGCTGCAGCCGGCGATTCCCAAAGCCAAAAACGTACAAAGCGTGCAAAGAATTACCGCAGATTTCTTCATGATCCAATGCCTCCATAAATTATTTTGTGTATTTTATCCGAAAGTCCGGATTTTCTTTCTTATTCTTCCCGCGCCCAGTCAAAGGTGCAGCGTACCGCCTTCTTCCAGCCTTTCAAAAGCTTCTCCCGCCGTTCCCCGGAGATCTCCGGCTCAAATACCCGTTCTTTCTGCCAGTTTTCCCGCACTTCATCGGCATTCTTCCAAAAACCGGTGGCAAGTCCTGCCAGATAAGCCGCCCCTAAAGCGGTGGTTTCGATACAGCTGGGCCTGATCACCTGGCCGCCCAAAAGATCCGCCTGGAACTGCATCAGGAAGTTGTTGGCGCTGGCGCCGCCGTCCACCCGCAGGGCATTCAGCTTTCTTCCTGCATCCATTTCCATGGCCTTTAACACATCATACACCTGATAAGCCAAAGATTCAACTGTTGCCCGGATCAAATGCGCTCGTTCCGCGCCCCTGGTAAGGCCCAGGATGGCTCCTCTGGCGTACTGATCCCAATATGGCGCTCCCAGACCGGTAAAGGCCGGCACCACGTAAACACCGTTGGTATCAGAAACGGATCTGCAGTACTTTTCTGATTCCGGCGCGCTTTCCAAAATCTTCAGTTCATCCCGCAGCCACTGTATAGCGGCCCCTGCCACAAACACGCTGCCTTCCAGGGCATAACCCGGGGTGCCGTCTCCATTCACCGCGATCGTGGTCAAAAGGCCATGTTCGGAACTTATCGCCTGATTTCCGGTGTGCATCAAAAGGAATCCCCCGGTGCCGTAGGTATTTTTTACATCCCCCGGTTCAAAGCAGCACTGGCCGAACAGCGCGGCCTGCTGGTCCCCTGCCGCTCCGGCGATAGGGATCCTGCCACCGATGAGATTTTCGTTGGTATAACCATAAATACAGGAGCTGGGCATGACCTTGGGAAGCATGCAGGCAGGGATATGAAAATAATTTAAGATTTCTTCATCCCACTGTTTTTTGTGGATATCAAAAAGCATCGTCCGGGAAGCATTGGTATAGTCCGTCACATGGACTTCACCTTTTGTAAGCTTCCAGATCAGCCAGGTATCCACGGTTCCGAATAAAAGGTTTCCTTTTTCCGCCTCTTCCCTTGCCCCTTGGACAAAATCCAGGATCCATTTCAGTTTTGTTCCGGAAAAATATGCATCCGGGATCAAGCCGGTCTTTTTGCGGATGGTTCCTGCAAAGCCGTCTTTTTCCAGATCCTCCACCATTTTTGCGGTTCTCCGGCACTGCCACACAATGGCCGGATAAATGGGATTCCCGGTTCTTTTGTCCCAGACGATCGTGGTCTCTCTCTGATTTGTGATGCCAATGGAGTGGATGTCTCCTGCATCGGCGCCTATCTTTCCCATGGCTTCTATTGCCACCGCCATCTGGGAGGACCAGATTTCGTGAGGGTCATGCTCCACCCAGCCTGCTTTCGGATAATACTGGGTGTACTCTTTTTGCGCTACACTGCACATGCTGCCTTTTTTATCAAACAAGATACAGCGGGAGCTTGTAGTCCCCTGATCCAATGCCATAATATATTTCCCCATAGATGTTCTCCTTCTTTTTTTGTTTTTCCCCGTTATTTATCCCAACACATTCTTCCCGATAAAGTATCCCAGCACCAGCACGCCCAGGATGATCCGGTACACGCCGAAGGCTTTGAAATCATGCTTTTTGATGTAGCTCATCAAGAACTTGATGGCCAGGATGGATACCACAAAGGCCACCAGGCAGCCCACTGCCAGGATCGTCAGCTCTCCCGCCGTAAACACAAAGCCGAATTTCAAAAGCTTTAAGAGGCTTGCCCCGAACATGACCGGGATGGCGAGAAAGAAGGTAAATTCCGCCGCCACCGTCCGGGAAGCTCCCACCAGGATCCCTCCGATGATGGTGGAACCGGAACGTGACGTGCCGGGGATCACCGACAGCACCTGAAAAATACCGATCAGAAACGCGGTCTTAAAGGAAAGGTCCTTTAAGGAGGTGCAGGACGGTGTTCTCTTCTTATTATAATCCTCTACGATGATGAACAGCACGCCGTATACGATCAGCGCAATGGCCACCACCACGTAATTATTGAATTTTTCTTCTATGTAATCGTTAAAGGGCAGGCCCACAAGGATGGTGGGAACACAGGCCCACAGGATCTTAAACCACAGGATCCATTTCTCTTTGTCACAGAAGCGCTCTACAAAGGTAAGCGCCCCTCTTTTCAGCGCAGGCTGCCCGGCA
The DNA here is from genome assembly GCA_019116385.1 of Candidatus Blautia faecigallinarum. GTDB lineage: Bacteria > Bacillota > Clostridia > Lachnospirales > Lachnospiraceae > Blautia_A > Blautia_A faecigallinarum. The sequence goes on from DXBU01000099.1 coordinate 6,312, forward strand.
AGGGCTTTCTTCTGCTCCCTGGTAAGGCTGCGGACGCAGAAGGGCCACAGCTTCTGAAAGTACAGCACCACCACGGCCAGAATGGCTCCCAGCTGGATCGCCACCAGGAAAAAATCCTTAAACTCCTGGCTGACGTTGAGCTTGATAAATTCGTCCACCAGGATCATGTGCCCGGTGCTGCTGATGGGCAGCCACTCGGTGATCCCTTCTACGATACCCAGAAGCACCGCTTTTAAAATCTCTAAAACTTCCATATACTCCCCTTTCTTCGTATTATCTTAATCTGTCAAGCCGGAAGCCGGACCGTATTTTCCCATTTGCCGGGAAAACCGCCGCTTCTCTTAATAGATTAAGAGGACGAAGATTTTCTTTTCCATTTTCCTCGTCCTCTTAAGTATATTACACCGGATGCAGTTCGTAAACCTTCATTTTCCCATTCCCGGCAGTTCCGGCCGCCGGACGGGAGATCATCTACGGTCGATCTGGGCGATATCGATCAGGGTCAGGTTGTGAAGATCTGTATTTTCCAGACTGGTCACAAGTGCCTCTGCCGTATCCAGGGAAGTGAGCACGTTTACGCCGGTCTCGATGGCGTTCCTCCGGATGAGGAAACCGTCCTTCTGGTGTTCCACGCCCTGGGGCGGGGTGTCGATGACCACGTCGATCTTGTGGCCCAGGATCAGGTCCATCAGGTTTGGCGCAGGCTGCTCCAGCTTGTTGGTGCGGATGACCTTGACGCCGTTTTCCTTCAGCGCCCGTGCGGTGCCTCTGGTGGCATAGATGCGGTAGCCCAGAGCTTCAAACCTGCGGGCGATAGGGATGATATCCTCTTTGTCCTCGTCCTTCACAGTGATGATCATGTTTTTATATTTCGGAAGACGGATGCCCGCTCCCAGGAATGCTTTATACAGCGCCTCGTTGAAGCTGGAGGCGATACCCAGACATTCCCCGGTGGATTTCATCTCCGGTCCCAGGCTGATATCCGCTCCCCGGATCTTCTCAAAGGAGAATACCGGCATCTTGATGGCGATATGCTCTGCCTCCGGCTGCAGTCCGGGCTCATAGCCCATCTCCCGGATCTTGCGGCCCAGGATCACTCTGGTGGCCAGGGGCACGATGGGGATCCCCGTTACCTTGCTGATATAAGGAACCGTACGGCTGGAGCGGGGATTTACTTCGATCACATAAACCTCCTCGCCGCAGACGATAAACTGGATATTGATCATACCGATCACATGGAGGGCCTTGGCCAGTCTCCGTGTATATTCCCCGATGGTCTCCTTGGCTTTGGCGCTGATGGTCTGGGCCGGATATACGGAGATACTGTCTCCGGAATGGACGCCGGCGCGCTCGATATGCTCCATAATGCCCGGGATCAGGATGTCCTCCCCGTCGCAGACCGCGTCCACCTCGATCTCCTTGCCCATCAGGTACTTGTCCACCAGGATGGGGTGCTCCTGGGCGATCTGGTTGATGATGCCGATGTATTCCTCCACATCCTCGTCGCTGACCGCGATCCGCATGCCCTGTCCTCCCAAAACATAGGAAGGACGCACCAGTACCGGATAGCCCAGCTCCGCCGCTGCTTTTTTCGCTTCTTCAGCGGTAAATACCGTATGTCCCTTGGGACGGGGGATCTGACACTGCTCCAGGATACGGTCAAAGAGCTCTCTGTCCTCCGCCGCATCCACATCCTCCGCAGAGGTTCCCAGGATCTTCACGCCCATTTTGATCAGCGCCTGGGTCAGCTTGATGGCCGTCTGTCCGCCGAACTGCACCACCGCGCCGTCCGGTTTTTCGATATTTACTACGTTTTCTACATCCTCCGGGGTCAGCGGCTCGAAATACAGCTTGTCCGCGATGTCGAAGTCCGTGCTGACCGTCTCCGGGTTATTGTTGATGATGATCGTCTCATAGCCTTCCTTTGCGAAAGCCCAGGTACAGTGTACGGAGCAGAAGTCAAACTCGATCCCCTGTCCGATGCGGATGGGGCCGGAGCCCAGGACCAGCACCTTCTTCTTGTCCGGTGTGGCGGAGGCTTCGTTTTCCATTTCTCCGTTTCCATATACAGAATAATAGTATGGCGTAGCTGCCGCAAACTCGGCGGCGCAGGTGTCTACCATCTTGTAGGCTGCAGTAATGCCGTATTCCCGGCGCATTTCTTTGATCTCGTCTTCTGTCTTTCCGGTGAGCTCTGCGATCACATTGTCCGGGAATTCCAAACGTTTCGCTTCTAATAATATGTCTCCGGTAAGCTCCTGTTTTTTCAGGATCTGCTCCATCTCCACCAGAACGGCGATCTTATCGATGAACCAGTGGTCGATCTTGGTGATGCGGTGGATCTCCTCCTGGGAAAGCCCTCTCCGAATGGCCTCGGCGATCTTCCAGATCCGACGGTCGTCCACCCGCTTCAGCTCATCCAGCAGGTCCTCCTGGGAAAGGTGGCTGTAGTCATAGGACATCAGGCTGTCCACATGCTGTTCCAGAGAACGGATAGCCTTCATAAGGGCGCCCTCGAAGCTGTGACAGATGCTCATTACCTCTCCGGTAGCCTTCATCTGGGTGGTCAGGGTTCTCTTTGCACTGATAAATTTATCAAAAGGAAGACGCGGGATCTTTACCACGCAGTAGTCCAGCATCGGCTCGAAGCTGGCGTAGGTCTTCCCGGTGATCGCGTTAGGGATCTCGTCCAGGGTATATCCCAGGGCGATCTTCGCCGCCACCTTGGCAATGGGATAGCCGGTAGCCTTGCTGGCCAGGGCGGAGGAACGGCTCACACGGGGATTGACCTCGATGACGCAGTACTCAAAGCTCTCCGGATGGAGGGCGTACTGTACGTTGCAGCCGCCGGTGATGCCAAGCTCTGTGATGATATTTAAAGCGGAGGTACGCAGCATCTGGTACTCCTTGTCTCCCAAGGTCTGGGAGGGAGCCACTACGATAGAATCCCCGGTGTGCACGCCTACCGGGTCGATGTTTTCCATGTTGCAGACCGTGATGCAGTTGCCTGCGCTGTCCCGCATCACCTCGTACTCGATCTCCTTCCAGCCGGCGATGCAGCGTTCCACCAGCACCTCTCCCACCCGGGAAAGACGCAGGCCGTTTTCCAGAATCTCGCGGAGCTCATACTCATTGTTTGCGATTCCGCCGCCGCTGCCGCCTAAGGTATAGGCAGGACGGAGTACCACCGGATAACCGATGGTATTGGTAAAGGCAAGGCCGTCCTCCACGGTGGTGACCACTTTGGAAGCCGCCACGGGCTCCCCGATCTTTTCCATGGTGTCTTTAAATTCCTGACGGTCCTCGGCTTTTTTAATGGTTTCTGCTGTGGTTCCGATGAGGCGGACATTGTGCTTCTTTAAAAATCCCTGCTCCTCCAGCTCCATGGCCAGATTCAGTCCGGCCTGGCCGCCCAGGGTGGGAAGGACGCTGTCCGGTTTTTCCTTCAGGATCAGCTGCTCCACTACCTCTACGGTAAGGGGCTCGATATAAACTCTGTCTGCAATATCTTTATCCGTCATGATGGTGGCAGGATTGGAGTTTAACAAAACGACCTCCAGTCCTTCCTCCTTCAGGGAACGGCATGCCTGTGTGCCGGCATAGTCAAACTCAGCGGCCTGGCCGATGACGATCGGGCCGGAGCCGATCACAAGTACCTTTTTTATATCTTTATTTCTTGGCATTACTGTTTCCCTCCCATCATATCCATAAATCTGTCAAATAAGTATCCGGAATCCCGGGGGCCCGGGCATGCCTCCGGATGGAACTGCACGGTAAAGATGTTCTTTCCGATATAAGACATTCCTTCGTTGGTGCCGTCGTTTACATTGATAAAGGCCGGCACGGCGATCTTCTTTTCTTCCAGGGCCTTGGCGTCCACCACATAGCCGTGGTTCTGGGAGGAAATATAGACTCTTCCCGTCGCCAGGTCTTTCACCGGATGGTTGCCGCCTCTGTGTCCGTATTTCATCTTGTAGGTGTCCCCTCCTGTGGCAAGGGCCATAAGCTGGTGCCCCAGGCAGATGGCAAATATAGGCACATCGGAATCGTACAGCTTTTTGATCTCCGCGATGATGGAGGTACATTCCTTGGGATCTCCGGGGCCATTGCTGAGCATGATTCCATCGGGGGCGTCCTTTAAGATCTCTTCTGCCGTGGTCAGCGCCGGATAGATCGTCACCTGGCAGCCTCTCTCATTTAAGGATCTGGCTATATTCCTCTTCGCGCCGAAATCCATCAGGGCGACCTTGGGCCCATTGCCTTTTAAGACCTCTTTTTCCCTGCAGGTTACCTTTTCTACCACTTTTCCTGTTGTATATTCTTTTAAACGGGGGATAATTGTATCTAAATCGTAATTTTCGTCGACAGTGATCATGCCGTTCATGGTGCCTTTTTCCCTTAAGATCTTGGTGAGGGCTCTGGTATCAATTCCGGCGATACCCGGGATATCATGTTTGGATAAGAAATGCTGGATCGTATCCACACTTCGGAAGTTGCTGGGGATACGGGATAATTCGCGGACAATAAAGCCATCCACCCAGGGCCGTCTGGATTCCTGGTCATCATAGCAGATTCCGTAATTTCCGATCAATGGATAGGTCATACACACGGCCTGTCCCGCATAAGAAGGGTCCGTCATCACTTCCAGATAACCGGTCATGGAAGTGTTAAAAACGATCTCACTGATGACCTCTCTGGTGGAGCCGATACTGGTGCCTGTGAACACGTGGCCATCTTCTAATATAAGAAATGCTTTCATACAATCTCCCTTTCTCTTGTTTTCTCTTATTTTATCCTAAATCTTCAAGATTGTATCACAAGAGGATTTATTTTTCAACAATCTTCCAGGCTAAAAATAATTCTGCCGTACTCAAATTCTTTCAGTTTTTTATAAAATTTTTAATTTTTTTTCATTTTCCTGTTGACATTTTTCTCCCGATGCGGTATTATAATCAAGCAGTCAGGAAATGACTGAAATACAGAAATGCAGGAGTGGCGGAATTGGCAGACGCGCAGGCTTCAGGTGCCTGTGGTCGCAAGATCGTGTGGGTTCAAGTCCCATCTCCTGCATTCTTTTTTTGTTAACAGGTAAAAAAAATCCTCACATAATGATACCCCTCAGAGCATCTGCCCTGAGGGGTATTTTTATAAAGCTGTAATTATTTTTTTATTATTTCGCCTTGATGGTCTTGATGCCGCTGTATGGTCCCGGATATCTCTTGCCGTTTACCTGTACGAAAGCGTTTGCTCTGAAGTAGTAGGTACCGCCGCTCTGAAGTCCGGTTCTCTTAACGCTGGTCTTAGTTGTGTACTTGGCGATGCAGTTGGTCACGTTGTTTTTCTTTCTGCCCATGAATACGTTGTATCCGGATGCGCCGGGAACTGCCTTCCAGGTGATGGTCACGGCTCTCTTGCCCGCGTTCTTTACCGTGATGGACGGAGCTGCCGGAACTGCCTTTACGGATACAGTCTTGGAGCTGGACCAGGTTACAGGTACTTTGTCCTTGTTCTGGATGCTTACGCTTGCGGTAAGTTTGTAGGTGTAGGTCTTTCCTGGCTCGATATTGGAATCGGTGTAGCTGTTGTCGCCGAATTCCTGGTCGTCCAGCTGTCCCGCTGTCCAGGTAGCGATGGTCTGGAATGCGCCGCTTCCTACTCTTCTCTCCAGCTTAACAGTAGCGTTGTCAGAGGAAGAACCGATGGATACCTTCACCTGATCTCTTGCAGAGTTGATGCTTGCAGAAAGCTTTGGTGTAACCATAACGATCTTGCTCTTTGCCGCGCTGCTGCAGGTGAAGCGCTGAGGAACCGCGTTTCCAAGGGTAGAGAAATTCACCTTTGAGGTGTTGCTTAAGGTGTTTCCGGAGCCGTCCAGATAAATGGCTGCTGCCTGGAATCCTTCTGTTCCGCCGGTAAAGGTGGTGATCCGGTTGTTGCTCAGATCCAGGATGCCTGCGAAACCGGAGCAGTTAAAGGAAGTGATCCGGTTGTTGCTTGCATTGATCTCAGTTAAGTCCGTGAGGGTCTCACTGGAGATGTTTGCAAGTCCGGCATTTGCCTGAGAAGCGATCTGGTTGTTGCTTACGTCGATGTATTCCAGGCTGCCCAGTCTTCCGGCTGCCGGAAGGGTAACCTTGGTCAGCTTGTTGTTGTTCAGCATAACGGTGATAAGGCCGTTGGTGCATTTGGACAGGTTTACCTGTGTCAGATTGTTGTGAGAAAGATTTACGTAGGTAAGCTTGGTATTTTTGCTCAGGTCAACGCTTGCGATCTTGTTGTTGGAAGCGTTTAATCTGGTAAGGGCGGTAAATCTTTCGATACCGTTCAGTCTGGCAACGTTTTTGTTAGATACATCAATGGTCTTTACGGCGCTGATTTCCTGGGAAGATAACCCGCCACTCTTATCCGTATCAATTGTGGAAGAAACATATTCACGGAAATTTGCATCTGCGAAAGATGCGGCATTGATCTGTACTACGTCGGAAGCGGCTTTGGCGGAGATCTGGGAAGCGTCCTCTGCCTCTTCTGCCGGGATAGGTTCTCCTTGTTCTGCCAGGGCAGCGGCCACTTCCTCAGCGGTATCGCCGGAAGTAAATTCTGCTGCGCTGACCGGTACACTTGTCAAAAGCATAGCCGCACTCAGGATGCTGGCCATACACGCATGATATAACTTCTTATTTTTCATCATTTTCACTCCTATGTCTGTTTATAAAGTTACGAAGATTCCTTACAGCGTCATTGTAAACCAATTCTAACGCAAAAGCAACCGTATTTTTCAAAAATGTTAAATTTATTTATCCAAAAAATTACTTTTTCGCTTCTTCTTTCAGCTCCACATCTGCCACGATATCCTCTTCCGGCGTTTCCTGTTCTTCATCCGGACATGCAGCGCCGCAGAAAGGGCAGAAGGACACACTCTGATCCACATGGCGTCCGCAGGAAGGGCAGATCTTCTTTTTCTTGTAATCTGCCATTTTCTTCTTTAATCCCTCAATGCTCCCCTTATGCTGGTCGATCTGCTCGCAAAGATTTCTCTGCTCATCCGGCAGGCTTTCTCCTTCCAGATACTGCTGATAAAGGATATTTCCCAAGTCTTCTTTGATCTTTCCGATCAGACGCTCTTCGCTGGATATCCTGCTGCGCAGCTTTTGGGTCTCATAGAGCACCTCTGCCCGCTCGCTTATACCCCGGGCTGTTTTTGCGATGGTTTCACCCAGTTCATCAAAAAATTCTGTACCTTTTATTGCCATTTCCACTGACTCCTTTCTTTTCGTCCGCTGCAGATGCGGTTTTTGCTCTTCTTATCTGGCGGCACCCAGAAGGGGCACTTCCGATCCACGCAGGAGGATCTTCGGCCCGCCTGTACCTTCTATGTAATCTTTTGTGATGATCACCTGTCCGATGCTGTCGTCCTTGGGGATCTCGTACATGATGTCCAGCATGTATTCCTCCAGGATCGCCCGGAGGGCTCTGGCGCCTGTTTTCTTTTCCATGGCCTTTGCGGCAATGGCGTGAAGAGCCTCCTCTTCAAACTCCAGCTTCACCTCATCCAGCTCCAGCAGCTTCTGGTACTGTTTTAAGATGGCATTTTTCGGCTCTTTTAAAATTTTAACCAGCATATCCTCGGAAAGGCCTTCCAGGGTAAAGATAATGGGCAGACGTCCGATAAACTCCGGGATCATGCCGAAGGCACGGATATCTTCCACGGTAACCTTTTCCAGCAGGTGAGGATCATTGTCATATTTGTCTTTTAAGTCTGCGTAGAAACCTATGGATGCCTGTTTGTTCAGCCGCTCCTTGATGATGTTCTCCAGATCCGGGAAAGCGCCTCCGCAGATAAAAAGAATGTTCCTGGTATTTACCGTAGTCAAGGGAACCATAGCATTTTTGCTGTTGGCCCCCACCGGGACCTCGATCTCGCTGCCCTCCAGAAGCTTCAGCATTCCCTGCTGTACCGCCTCTCCGCTTACGTCTCTTTGGTTGGTGTTCTTTTTCTTAGCGATCTTATCGATCTCGTCAATAAAGATGATGCCATGTTCTGCTTTTTCCACGTCATTGTCTGCTGCGGCAAGAAGCTTGGAAACTACACTTTCGATATCGTCTCCGATGTAGCCTGCCTCTGTAAGGGAAGTGGCGTCGGCGATGGCCAGGGGCACATCCAGAAGGCGGGCAAGGGTCTTCACCAGGTAGGTCTTTCCGGAGCCGGTAGGGCCGATCATAAGCATATTGGACTTTTCTATCTCAATGTCATCCATGGTGTCTGTGGCCACACGCTTATAGTGATTGTACACCGCAACGGACATCACCTTTTTGGCGTGTTCCTGGCCGATCACGTATTCATCCAGGGTGGCTTTGATCTTGTGGGGGGCCGGGATATTTTTCAGATCCAGGGCCGGCTTTTTTTCCTCGTGTTTTTTCTTTTTTACTTTCTTGGGCTGCTGAATGGGGTTCTGCAGGCTGCTCAGATCGATCATGCTCACATTGGGCATATTGAAAAGATCGGAATAATTGATCTTGCCATTGGTCATGTGCTGGTTCATGGTATCGAAGCTTTTCTGCATGCAGTCTGAGCAGATATGTATATTATTGGGAAGATCGATCATCTTTCCTGTCTGGCTTTCCGGCCGATGGCAGAGAAAGCAAAATTTCTCGTAGTCTTCCGTTTCTTCCTCTTCCTCTTCTATTAAATCCTGGGTCTTATCAAAATCGTCTCTCATATAGAGCTCCTTTCTTTTGCCTTATATCCTGTGGAAATTATAACATAATTTATTCATCTATCAAATAAAGTTTTTATAAACTTAAAGTCCGGTTTTTCTGCACCAGAAAAGGAACCTGTTTCCAGATTCCTTTTCTCTATCGCTTCATTTCTTTTATTGTTCCGAAGAAGGCTTTGCGCTTAAGGTAACTTCCATATCCTGTTCCTGGTATGCGCCGTTGTTTGCCCTGGCAATGGTGATCACAATGGTTTCTTCCGCTGCGTAGTAGGACAATTTATCCACCAGATCTGCTTTGCTGCTTACCTGCTGGCCGTCCAGCTTTACGATGATGTCGCCTTTTTGGATGCCGGCCTTGTCTGCCGCGTATCCCGGCTCCACGTCAGTCACAAAGGCGCCTGCGGGCATGTTGTACATCTGGATGGCTTCTGTGGTCAGATCCGCCGGTGTGATCCCCAGATAAGCTGCCTGGGATTCGTCAACTTTATCCCTTGTGGTCCGGTTCATAAGGTTTTCCAGGATCGGCTTTGCCTTGGAGATGGGAATGGCGTAGCCCATGCCTTCAATGGTATCGCTTGCGTATTTGGCGGAATTAATGCCGATGAGTTCTCCGTTCATGTTCAAAAGTGCGCCGCCGCTGTTTCCAGGATTGATGGCCGCATCTGTCTGGATCAGTTCGGCATTTGTGCCGGTATCCATAGTCACAGTCCTATTCAGCGCGCTGATCCAGCCGGAGGTGACGGACTGTCCATAGCCCAAGGCGTTTCCGATGGCTACCACCTGCTCGCCTACCACCAGTTGGTCTGAATCTCCGATATGGGCGATCTTGATCTGTTCCATTGTATCTGAAGGGATATCTTCCTTCTGCACAGCTACCACGGCCAGATCGTTTTCACTGTCTGTACCTTTGACTTTTGCGCTTACGGCGTCTTCTACATTGATATCGCCGTATCCATTGGCAAGATTCTGTGTCTCTTCCTCTGCGTTGACAACATCCTTTCCGATGAAGCATACGCTTAAGGTAGTGGCGCCTTCTACCACATGGTTATTGGTGGCGATGAGAAGTTCGTCATTGTTCTCTCCTACGATAATGCCGGAGCCGCTTCCGGTGCTGGAATATTCCTGCACTCCATAATCCCAGAATCCGAACCTACCGAAAATGCTGGGGATTTCCTGGATGCTCACGGAAGTAATGGCTACCACAGCAGGCATAGCCGCCTCCGCCACACTGGCTACGGTCCCCGTCTTGGAAGAAACCGCCTCTGCCTCTGAAGAAGCAGGATCATCCTGCGCCACAGTTGCAGTGGTCCCTACCTGGGCAGAAGAAGGATCCGTATCCGGAAGATATATCCCAGCCAGATAATTCACTCCCTGAAATACCACGCCTGCCACCAGTCCGAATACCACGGCAAAAGCTACCACGATCCCAAAGCTTTTTCCTATTTTGCTGTCTTTTTTTCTCCTGGGCTTATCCTGCCTGGGCGGATACGGGTTGGGAGTATGGTTCTGATTGATCTGATAATGTGCATATCTGGGGGGTATGTCTGCGGAACCATGATCTATATTGGAAGAAGGCTGAGAAGCCGGGCTGCCTGAGGGATTCTCTCCTGCGTAATTTCCCCCGGGCGTCTGGTCCCATTTCCTTTCGTCACTCATATGTTCTCCTTTCCTGACGCGCTGGCCGCGTCATCCGAACTGATTCGGAAGTTTCTTTTCTCATTTGCTGAAATCAGTTTATCAATTAAATGTGTTAAAAATGTGATGGATATTTAAAAAAAAGATGTTTTACCTCCAGTACTCCTTATTCATAGTACACCAAAGGACCAGCTTTCCGGGAAGCCTGCGCCAGCTTTTTCCTCCCCGATAGCCCAGAAACTTGCAGCCGCTTTGAAAGAGCAGAGAAGGGAGCAGCCAGATCTTTCCTTTTTTCAGCAGATAACGGGCGGTATCTGCCACCAGCTTGATCCCCTCTCCTTCTGAAGAAACCATCCCGAAAATTTCCGGATGTTCCGCCTGGGACACGCCCAGGTCAAAGTTGCGGTGAAACTGCTGCAGCCCGGTATAGTTGTGGGAATGGATCACCTCCGCCTGGGCGGCATAATAAATCCCGTAACCTTTTTGTATCATCTTTCCTGCAAGGATCATATCTTCATTGAAAATAGCCTTCTTTGGAAAGCCGCCTGATTTCTCATAAACTTCTTTTTTATAAGCAGCGCATACATTGGAGCAGAAGAAAGTTTTGATCCCCAGGCGGGAAAGATCTTCCCTGGTCTTCAGAGCCGGTTTCTCTGGATAATTAAAGCTTCTTGTATAGCATTCTAAAAAACTGCAGCCGGATGCAGGAAGCTGCCTTGCATAGGAAGCCCCTGCCTTTTCCATTTCAAGAAGAGGACGTACGAGATTTCCGATCAGTTTTTTATTTTTGGGGAGGGCATCCTGGGTCATATAGACAAGGATGTCTGCCTTAGAAAGACCGGCCGCCGTTCTTCTGGTGCCGCCATGGTCAAACTCTTCTTTTTTCAGGTGATGCACCTCAAGAAGCGGATAGGTTTCCTCCCACCGGGGATTCCAGAATTCCTCCTCTGTGTTCATAATGCGTATCCGTTCTATGGGATACTCCTGTTTTGACAGCCGTTCCAATACCTTTTCAAATTCCCTTCCGGGGCGGTATGTGGGAATGATCACCTCTACCACTGCTTTTTTCATCTTTTCATCCAAACTTTCCTTTTTTTGGTTTTAAAAAGCCATCCCGATATGACTTACATGGGATGGCTTTTTCTATCAAATTCCGTCGCTCCACACCGTCTCTGTTCCGGCTGTGCCGCCGGTTCCGGGATCGGTGACCGTTCCTCCTCCCGTTCCGGGATCGGTGACTGTTCCTCCCCCTGTTCCGGGATCGGTAGTCGTTCCCCCTCCCGTTCCAGGATCGGTAGTCGTTCCTCCTCCTGTTCCAGGATCGGTGGTCGTTCCCCCTCCTGTTCCGGGATCCGTAGTCGTTCCTCCTCCCGTTCCGGGATCGGTCCAGGTTCCTCCTCCTGTTCCGGGATCCGTAGTTGTTCCTCCTCCCGTTCCAGGATCCGTCCAGGTTCCTCCTCCCGTTCCGGTTCCGCTTCCGTCACTCCATCCAGTATCGCCCCCTGTGGTGGTTCCTCCTGTCCAGGCATTTTCTCCGGTAGGCGTATCCTGCCAGATGAAGGTATCGTTGGTCTCCTGCTCCTCCGAGGTAACCGTTGCCTCTTCCTGAAGCTCATCCTCCCCGCCTACGATCTCTATGATCCTCTTGCTGTACGTACGTACTTCTGTGGAAGGCTTATAATCCGTATCTTTTCCGTAAAGGAATCTATGAAGCCGCTTTACATTGCTTACCAGATTGGTTGGTACGATAATATCGCTGCCGTTTACTTCGGCAAATTTGTATTTCATAGGGAATCCCGTAGTATCGTCCACACTGTAGCCGATCATAGCCGGGATCAGTTCCAGGATCTCCTGCTTGCTTAAGGAAGTGCTCGCCATAGGGAATACTTCATCCATAATATCAAAGATCGTACCCAGGCCTGCCTGCTTTGCTTTCTGGACGATCAGCTGGATAACCATACGCTGGCGCTCGGTTCTTCCCATATCCAGGCTGGAAGTATAACGGATACGGCAGTAGGAGGTAGCCTGCACGCCGTTCAGATGATAGGTGCCGTAAATCGCTTCCTGGTCTTCCGGAGCAGGATCGGGTTTTTCAATGGGCGTATAGCTTTTTCCGGTCTCCTCAGAGGTTTCCACGCAATAGTTGTTCATATGCTCAATCTCTGCGTAAGACAGGGGGATATCCAGGCCGCCCAGAAGGTCGATCACTGTAACCAGTGCATTAAAATCTATGGTGGCATAGTCTGTGATATTCAGATCCAGGCTGGTATTCAGCATGGAAATGGCCTGTTCCGGGCCGCCGTATGCGTAGGCGGCGTTTGCTTTGGTGTAGGTATCGTCACCGATGTTCAGGAGGGTGTCTCTATACACAGACACCAGCTTTACGTCCTTCGTATCGTTGTTAACACTGGCAATAATGATGGTATCACTGTTTTCCGAACCCAATTCCGGGTTTTTGTCACGGTGGTCGATGCCAAACAAGGCGTAGGTACTGTATCCGGTCATCTGGGGGGCTTCCTGATTGATAATGATCTCTTCCTCCTTCAGCACCGGCTGTTCGATCTTGTCCAGCCTTGTCATGATCTGCCCGTATACATACAGCCCGCCGATAAAAAGAAGCAGGATGATGATCTCAAGGGCAAACAATATTTTTCTTTTTTTTCCTCGCATGATTTTTCCCCTTATCTTTATTTAATATGCGTTTTTATTTATGAAGCCTTTAAAAAAGGTCAGAAATAAAATCTTGATATCGAAGCCGATGCTCCAGTTTTCAATGTAATACAGGTCGCAGTCGATCCTCTTTCTGATGGAGGTATCCCCTCGGTAGCCATTGACCTGGGCCCATCCGGTAAGTCCCGGACGCACCTGATGCTTGACCATATATCTGGGGATCTCTTCCCGGAATTTCTCCACAAAAAACGGTCTCTCCGGCCGCGGTCCCACCAAACTCATATCCCCTTTTAAAATGTTGAAAAGCTGGGGGAGCTCATCCAGGCTGGTCCGCCGCATGAATTTTCCTATTCCGGTGACTCTTGGGTCGTTCTTCACCGTCCAGGCCTTCTTTTCCTCTGACTCCGGCTGCAGCTCCATGGAGCGAAACTTGTACATCCGGAAAGTTTTGTTGTGAAGGCCGACCCGCTCCTGCTTATAGATCAGCGGGCCGGGAGAAGTCAGCTTGATCAGTATGCACAGGACCAGCATTACCGGGGAAGAAACGATAATGCCTGCTATGGAGCCCACAATGTCCATACACCTTTTTACCATTGCGTTAAATGTATTGCTTAAAGGGACATACCGGATGTTGATAACGGGAAGACCCAGTATATCCTCTGTATATGGCTTGGTTGGTATAATTTTATTATAATCGGGAATAAACTTTGTGTGTACTCCTGACTTCTCGCATAATGCAACGATCTCTTCCAGGCGGTAGTATTCGCTGAGTCCCAAAGTGATGGCGATCTCGTCCAAACGGCTGCTGGGAAGGATAACCATCAGGTTGGCGATCCTGCCGATCACCTTGACGCCTTTGTACATGGTTCCCGCAGGGACATTGTCATCCAGGATCCCCCGGATCACGTAGCCCCACTGGGGGTTTAGAAGGATACGGTCAATGTACTCTTCTGTGGCACGGCTGTATCCCACCAGGATCATCTGCTTCTGGTTCAGCCCTCTTTTGCGCATGTCCTGCAAAAGATAAAAGATCAGCATGCGGACGCCCCAACCTGCACAGATATTGAGGATATAAAAAATTACGATGGTAAGACGGGAAAAATCCCCCTCATTGATCATCTGAAGGAATGATAAAATGAGAAGGAAACCCAGCGTATTTGCCTTGATGATATTTGCCAGCACAAGGCGTTTCCCCTGCATGCGCATGGGAGTATATAAGGTAAATGCCTGATACAAAAGAAGATAGCCCGGCACAACAATGATCAAAAGCCCCATGTACTGCTGAAAGCTCAGGGCTCTGACCGCACTGCCGGAAAATGGTCCTACGAATCGGATCGCCCATGCCCCAAGATAGGATAAAGCGATCACAACAGCATCGATCAGCATATGGAGACGACTGAAGTTCTTTTGATTGTCTATGATCAAACTCTGTCACCTCAATCCAATTCATTGCATTTATATTATACTAGAAAATACAGAAATGCAATAAAATCTTAACATGGATTTTATAAAAATTCTGTGAACCCGCGCTTTTTTACCAATTATCCCCGGAAACGGCGCAGGATATTCCCCCATAATTCCACCTGGATCCTTCCGTAATGGTGCAGTCTTTTAAAGGAAAAGGGCACTTTTTTTCCCTTTTTGCTGATCTGGAAACCGTTTTTTATGCCTGCCAGATACTCCCTTCCCATGCCCTTGGCTGCAAAAAACAGGAACTTTATGCCAAATCCCGCTCCCAGAAAGGGCAGATTTAAAAGGATCTGTAAAAAGGGCATGTTTTTGTAAATAAGATACACATTATTCCTGGAGGAATACCGGGTCTTAAACTGGTTGTACCGGGAACCGGTGGTGCCGCTTCCCACATGATACACTTTCGCCTTAGGTGCGTACCAGTTCTCATACCCGTAGATCCTGGCCCGGTATCCAATGTCCATATCTTCCAGATAGGCAAAATGCTCCTCGTCAAAATTGCCGATCCGCTCAAAAAGCTTTCTCCTATAAATGGCCGCTCCGGCGCAGGAGGCAAAGATCCGCTCTTCCTCCTCATAGGCATCTATGGGTTTTCCCTTGCCCCTGGCAAAAGCCCAGCCCAGGGCGCAATAATAATTTCCCGCATCGTCCAGCCGCTCCCGGTCATAAAACTGGATCATCTTTGCGGCACAGGAAAAGGCTTTGGGATGCCGTTTCATGGCTGCGGTCATTTCCTCCAGAAAATTTTCTTCCACTTCTATGTCATTGTTTAAAAGGACCACGTACTTGGCCCGGGACCTGCCTATCCCTTCATTTACTGCCCGGCAGAAGCCGAAATTTTCCGGCAATTCCACTATATGGACCCAGGGGAAATTTTCCGCCGCGTAGGTACAGCTTCCATCCGAGGAGCCATTGTCCACCAGGATCACTTCATAGCTAGTTATAGTCTGCCGTTCCAGGCTTCCTAACACACCGTCCAAAAACACGATCCCGTTAAAATTGGGGATCACAACTGATACTTCCAGCATCGCTACTCCTTATCTTTTCTTTCCCATGCCAGGAAGAGGCTTTAGGGAATAGTTCCATTTGGTAAGGGAAAGATTTTTATTATAATATGGATCTCCTTTTTTCAGGATATCCAGCCAGTGACAGCGCATATATTCGATCTCGGTTTGGAAACGCCGCATTTTCGCCTCACTGTCCTCTGCTCCCCTGGTCTTGGATTCCATATGGTAAAGACGGGCATAGGGATCGTATACGATCAGGTACCCTTCCCTGCGCACCTTCAGACAAAGATCCACATCATTGAAGGCCACCGCCAGTTCCTCGGTAAAGCCCTTTACCTTTTGGAAAACACTGCGTTTTATCATCATACAGGCCGCTGTCACGGCACTCATATCCTGGAGGAGGGAAGCCTTGTGCAGATAGCCCGACCGTTCTGCCGGCATATCCACAAACATATGTCCCGCGATGCCCCCGATCCCGATCACACAGCCTGCATGCTGGATGGTGTTGTCCGGATAGATCAGCTTGGCCCCTGCCGCCCCTACTTCTTCCCGCTGGCATACGCCCAGCATTTCCTCCATCCAATCCGGGGTGATCACCTGGATATCGTTGTTCAGAAAGAGCAGATACTCTCCCCGGGCTTTCCGGGCTCCGAAATTGTTAATGGCGGAATAATTAAATTCTTTTTTCCAATTGAAGATCCGTATATTCTCCTCCCTGGACAATTCCTTATAATAAGAGAAAATCTCCTTGGTGGTACTGTTATTCTCTATGATAAGGATCTCCAAGTTTTTATAAGTAGTGTTCTCTTTCAAGGAACGGATACAGCTGCGCAGGGTCTCTGTCTCATCCTTATTGGGGATGATCACCGATACCAGAGGGGAACCCTGTACCGGATACTTGACCCGGAAAAAGCCGTAATCCGGCGTATGGCTCACAGTCCCCTGTACCTGCATCCGGGCCAGATGGGCTTCGATGGCCCGCTTGCCCGCATCGTAGGCGTACATTTTGCTTGCAGGATTGTCTGCGGTGGATTCCCTATGGGTCCTCCAGTGGTACAAAATTTCCGGCACATGGGCGATCTCCCGCGCCTGTTCGGTGCAGCGGAAGATCAGGTCATGGTCCTGGGCTCCGTCAAATTCTTTTCGAAAACCGCCTGTTTGGGCAAGGATGCTGCGCCTTACCACAAAAAAATGGCAGATATAGTTATTGGAGCGCAGAAGATCCAAGTTGAAATCCGGCTTGAAGTGAGGCTGGAAATGCTCGGACAGATCTGCCGTTACCTTGTCCTCATCGGTATAGACCACATCCACATCCTTTGTTTCGTTGATGGCTTTTACCACCTCATAAAGGGCGTTGGGGGCCAAAAGGTCGTCGTGGTCTAAAAGCCCTACAAATTCTCCCTGGGCCATGGCAAAGGCCGCATTGGTGTTTTCTGAGATCCCCAGATTTTCTTTCAGATCCATCCAGCGTATCCGGGGATCCTTTTTTGCGTACTCTCTAAGGATCTTCCCCATCTCTTCTTCGCCGGGACTGGCGTTGGCAATGCAAAGCTCCCAGTTTCCATAGGTCTGGGTTCTCACAGAATCCAGCATCTGCCTCAGAAAGACTCCCGGCGTCTTATATGCCGGGACAGCGATGCTGATCAGGGGACTTTGGGAAAATTTCTGTTTTCTTTGCTTTTCCAGAGTCTGTTCATCGGGTACATAGGCTTCGTACCAGGGACCGTAGGGGATCTCCTCCGGTTCAAACCGCTCGTGAAGGCGGATCCAGAATTCCTTCGGCCCATAGTGCTTCAGATAGCGGAAACCTTTCTGAAGGGTATAGGGGGAAAGCTTCTTTAGCATTCGTCCCCATTGGATCCTGCCTGCCGTATTTTTTTCTTTTCCCATGGTTTTCTTTTCCTCCCCTGCATCCATTGTCTATTGGAAATGATACCATACCCTTTTCCATGAGGCAAGTTATTGGGCACCAATAATATTTTTTCCTAATTTTTTTGCAAGAATAGGAAAGAATGTGATATACTACAGATATTCCATGTCAAAAAATGTCGAAAGGTACAGATTTGACCATACAAAACACAGGAGATAAGACAAATTATGAAAAAAAAGAAAATTTTAGCGGGACTTCTGGTATTTTCCCTTTCCCTTTCTTTGTTTTTTCAGACAGGGGTCTCTGCAGCAGAAGATACCCAAGCAGCCCAGGAAAATGCTATCACCACAAACGTTTCCGGCTGGCCTAAGGGACCGGAAATTTCTTCCACAGCGGCTGTGGTGATGGAGGAGTCCACCAACACGCTTCTTTATGCAAAAAATATGAACCAGACCTTATATCCCGCTGCTGCTGTAAAGATCATGACCATCCTCGTGTGCCTGGAAAACAGCAGCCTTGAGGATTCCGTCACCATGACAGAGACCGGCGTTTCCGGCGTCACAGACGGAGGGGCCAATATTTCCGTCCAGCTGGATGAGGTGATGACCATGGAGCAGTGTCTTTACGCCATTATGCTGGTTTCCGCCAACGATATCGCCCTGCAGGTAGCAGAGCATGTGGGCGGCTCCATCCAGGGCTTCGTGGATCTGATGAACCAGAAAGCCCAGAGCCTGGGATGCAAAAACACCCTCTTTACCAATCCCACCGGCCTTCCGGATGAGGCCCAGCACATCACGGCCTACGATATGGCCCTGATCATGAAGGCGGCTATGGCTAATGAGCAATTCCGCACCATTGCCTCCGCCTCCTCCTACACCATCTCCGCCACCAATATGTCCGAGGGAGAGCGGGCGCTGACCAACAATTTCCCCCTTCTGGACGCTGCCGGAGAAAAATATTATGAAGGCTGTTTAGGAGGCAAGGAAGGCGCTACCTCCGCTTCCGGAAGCACTCTGGTATGCGCGGCCCAGCGAAACGGCATGACCCTTATCGCAGTGATCCTCCAGGGAGATTCCGAAACTACCGACGACGAAGCCATCACCCTTTTGGACTATGGCTTTAACAACTTCCAGAAGCTCTCCCTTGGAGAAACGGACATCAACCTGATCTCCGGCGGCACAGTGGTCATCCCGGCCAAGGCAACCCAGGCAGACGTGAAGGTTTCTGACAGCGAAGGAGAAAAGGGGATCCAGCGCCAGTATCTGTACCGGGGCATCCAGGTAGGCACCGCCCTTCTGGAAGACGTCCAGGCCGAAGATACCGCCGCCATCACCGAAGGAGAAGAAAATCTCCAGGCTGCCTACGACTTTACTGCAGAAAAATCCCAGGTTCCCTATTATGTGATCATAGGCACTGGTGTAATCCTATTTATCCTGCTGCTTGTACTCATGATAAAAGTGATCCGCAGTTAAGAAAAAATAAAACGCCCTGTCTTTTCACACTTTCTATGAGCAGTGAAAAGCCAGGGCTTTTTCTTGTTTTTTTCATTTATCGATAGTGGGGAAGGATCACCAGAAAATAGGTAAGGATCCCCCCAAGACTCCACAGCACAGCTGCTCCCCGGTAAAACCACTGGCGGAGCGCTTCTTTTTTTACCAGTCTTTCCAGAAGCTTGGCATACCCGCAGACCACAAAATACATCAGCGGATAGACCGCAGAAATGATGTACCGGCCCTGGGCCTGGTTGTCATTGTTGTAGGCATAGCTGACAAAAAGGACCACCGGGGTGATAAGAGCTGCCGCCATAGCCAAATTGAACAAGCCCTTTTTGCTCCATTCCTTCTGGGTCCGGACCGTCTTTACCTTCACCCGTGTGCTTCCCGCCAGGGATCTCTCTACCGTTACCGTTCGTTTTTTCCAGTAAAATTCCCGGTACATCAGGATCGTCCCTGCGCATCCCACCAGAAGAAACAGCAGGTACCCTTTGCTTACTGTTTCGTTCATATACACGTCAAAAGTCCCAAACACGCCCACAAAGCTTACCAGCACCGTCATTAGCCAGTTGTGCCGCCAGCCCGGATTCTGATACAGGAGAAAATCCTTCACCTTCCAGCCCTGAAGGGCAGGCGTAAGATGCTCGGAAGGTTTATAGCCGGGCTTTGCATACTTTTCCGCACAAAGGGTGCTGGCGTTTCTTCCCAGGATATCTCCGTCATAAAGGAAATAATTTCGGATAAACCACCAGCCCGCCAGCACAAAGGTGATCCCTGCGATCACGGCTCCTCTGGAAAACAAAAATTTCCATCTTTCCCCGGCGCGTTTCTCACCGCAGAAAAGCACAGTGAAGCAGAAAAAGAAAAAGCTCCACAAGATCCACCCGTAGGCATTGTAGTAGGATAAAAAGCACACGGCCATGCCCGCAGCCAGCAGTATACAATTTTTCCAGGTCCAGCCTTCATCCAGATACCGGACCCAGGCATAAAGGATCATGGCCGCTGCCAAAAGGGCCAGGGAATCTGTGTTCACATAAGTCCCTAAAAACAGAAATCCCGGCAGGAACACCACCAGGCAGGAGAACAGAAGCGCTTTTTCCCGGTCAAATAAGCGTTTTCCTGTCTGCACCACCAGCCAGGCTGCTCCGGTGATAAAAAGCACATCCGCCATCCGGGCCGCATGGAGCAGCACCGGCTCCGCTGTGGAAAAAAGGCCTGCAATAGTCATAAAAACTGCAGAGACCATATAGGAAAGGATGGGATAAAAGGCATAGGAGATCCCCCAGGTTTTGTTCAGGATCTCCGGTTCCTCTCCCCGGGGCAGGGTTCCCGGATGTTCATAAAGGTATTTTGCCACATCGTACCGCATGGATTCATCCGGGCCTCCCGGCCGTCCTGTGGTCAGAGACCAGGCAAGGACCACTGCAAATACCAGGGCCACCACCAGCCACTCTATGGTTTTTTCACTTCTTAAAAACTTTTTCATCCCTATCTTACAAAATCTCCTTCAAATAACGGGAAAGGGCGTCCTCCCAGGAGGGAAGAGGCTCAAATCCCATTTCCTTTAATTTGTCCTTGTTCATGCGGCTGTTATGAGGGCGTTTTGCTTTAGTCGGGTATTCCTCGCTGGAAACAGGGAGCACCTTTACCTCCCTATTGGCCTGGCGGAAAATCTCTTTGGCAAACTCATACCAGGAGCACAGCCCCTCATTGGTAGCATGATAACGTCCGTATTTGTCCGTTTCCAGCATATCCACCAAAAGGCGGGCCAGGTCGTAAGTATAGGTAGGAGAGCCCACCTGGTCGTCCACCACGGTAAGGGTATCGTGGGTTTCAGAAAGGCGGAGCATGGTCTTGATAAAGTTCTTTCCGTTTATGCCGAATACCCAGGCGATCCGGACAATGTAGTACGCCTCCAGATATTTTTCCACCGCCAGCTCACCCTCGTATTTTGTCTGGCCGTATACGTTAAGGGGATGGCGCTCGTCATCCGGCTCCCAGGGTCTGGTACCCGTGCCGTCAAAAACATAGTCGGTGCTCAGATAGATCATAGGGGCGGAAAGCTCCCTGCACATCCGGGCAATGTTTTCTGTTCCCAGGGCATTCACTTTCCGGCAGATCTCTTCCTTATCCTCCGCGTCGTCCACGGCAGTCCATGCGGCGCAGTGGACGACCTTGTCCGGGTGCACTTCTCTCATCACCCGTTCCACCGCTTCTCTGTCTGTGATATCCATCTCCTCCACATCCACGCCGATGCCTTCATAACCTCTTTTGGCAAGCTCATTCATCACATCGTGTCCAAGCTGGCCTTTTACTCCTGTCACCAAAACTCGCATCTTTCTTCCTCCCTTTTTCCTATAATCTTTTCAGAGAAAAATCCTGGCTTTTCAAGGTCAGGTTGGGATTATAATAAGGATCCGGCTTTTTGAAGATATCCGGCCAATGGCTTTCCAGTGTGGCGATCTCCTTATTAAACCGGGCCATTTTTTCCGGCGTATCCTCCAGGCCCCTGGATTTGGACTCATAGTGGTACAGCTCCACATAAGGATTGTACACCACCAGATAGCCGGCATCCCTTACTTTCAAACAAAAATCAATATCATTAAAGGCCACGGCCAGATCCGGGCTTAGGCCGCCCACCTGGTCAAAGGCTTTCTTCTTCACCATCATGCAGGCCGCCGTAACGGCGCTGTAGTTCTGGGCGCAGATGATCCGGTGGCAGTATCCGGTATTGGCTCTTGGCTGCTGGACAAAACAGTGTCCCGCGATCCCGCCAAAGCCCAGCACCACCCCGGCATGCTGGATGGTATCGTCTTCATAATAAAGCCTGGCTCCCACGATCCCCACATCCGGGCGCATGCAGTATCCCAGAAGCTCTTCCATCCAATCCCTGTTGATCACCTCGGTGTCGTTGTTCAGAAGGAGAAGGTATTCTCCCCTGGCATAGGAGGCGCCGAAATTATTGATCTCCGAATAATTAAAGGGGCCCTCCCAGTAAACAACCCGCACCTTGGGATTTCGTTCCTCCAGCTTTTTATAATAGGCAAAGGTCTCTTCCTGGGTGCTGTTGTTTTCTATGATGATATATTCATAATTCTTATACGAAGATTTTTCCTCAATAGAGGAAATACAGCGTTCCAGATCCTCTGTATGATCCTTATTGGGGATCAGAATGGACACCAGGGGATCGTGATCCCGGATATATCTGGTACGGTAAAGCCCCAGATATTCTCCTTTATATACTTCCGCTTTGATGCCGATACGGTCAAAATGTGCCTGCACTGCCCGCTGGCCCGCGTCAAAGGCGTACCTCTTGCTTTCGGGATTTTCCGCAGTGGAATCTTCGTGGCTGCGCCAGTGGTACAAAATCTTGGGAATGTGGCAGATCTGGTCCGTGGCTTCCACACACCGGAAGATCAGATCATAATCCTGTGCCCCGTCAAACTCCGGCCGGAGCAGCCCCACCTGATCCAAAAGACTCTTCTTTGCCACAAACAGGTGGCAGATATAGTTCACTGTGCACAGAAGATCCAGGTTGAAATCCGGCTTGAAATGGGGCAGGAAAAACTTATTTCCGTGGATAGACATCTTATCCTCGTCGGAATAAAGCACTTCGATCTTTGGATCTTCATTCAGCGCCTTGACACATTCAAAAAAGGCATGGGCTGTGAGCACATCGTCGTGATCTCCAAAGGCGATATATTCCCCTGTGGCGATCTCTATGGCGGCATTGGTATTTTCCGCGATCTTTAAGGGATGATCGTGGGAAACCACCTTGATCCGCCCATCCTCCTTTGCATATTTCTTCAGGAGCTCCCCAATGGGAGAATCGGCGCCGCTTCCGTCGGAAAGGCATAATTCCCAGTTTTCGTAAGTCTGTGCCTTTACCGAAGCGATCAGCTGATCCAGATACTCCTCTCTGGTCTTATACAAAGGCACCACCAGGCTGATCTTAGGGGCATAGGCAAATTTCGTTCTTCTCTGCTTTTCCAGTTCCAGCGGGCTTGGCAGATGCTGGGGCAGCCATTTGCTGTAGTCCACCGGGCGGCGGGTCATCTCGGAGAGCTTGCGCATTCCTTTTACCACCAGGGCTTTGGTGCCGTGGGAACGAAGATAGTCCATTCCCTTTTTCCGGTATTTGGAAAATTTCCCTGCCAGGATCTCCCGGGTGCCCAGTCCTACTTTATAAACAGATTTTCTGCCATCCACAGCCCGCATCACCACATAAAGAAATTTTCCGGAAACTTCAGAAAGTTCCACGGCAAAGCCGCACTGGGGATCCACCGGGCATTCCCGGAACATATCCGATACATCCACCCGCTCCATACGCTGGACCCGGCAGGGGATCGGCTTTTTTTCTTCGTCAAAAAGTTTAATGGATACATGGCCGACATCCGCAGCCCAGCCCTGTATGGAGCAGAAGCCGCTATGGCGGTCCACCTTTTCTTCTTCAATATAATACTGGGGTCTGCCCTGCTTCTTTAAAAGCTCCTTCACCTGGATCTGGAACCAGGGCAGCTTTTTCTCTTCCCATACGGCAAAAGCAGACAATTTCTTATAGTTTTTCAGATCCTCCGGAAGAGAAATAACCGCCTCCACCCGCTGGCCGCCCAAAAGCTCGCCGTCTTTATAGCGTTCCACGGCGGTCCTGGCGACCTGCCGTTTCGTATCCGCATCCAGCGGCATATCATCCAGATAAGCGGCAATGGTATATTTCTCCGGGATCACGCCCCGGATCAGATACTTTCCGGGATCGTTCAGATAAAATCGTTCTCTTTCCACTTCCAGCAGCTGATGTCTCATGGTTTCTTTCTTCCTTTCGTACCCTCGTGGACCTTTTTCAGGGAACAATCGCCCCGGATCAGGCTCAGATTGGGGTTGTAATAGGGATCTCCCTTTTCTAAAAGCTCCCTGTAGCGTTCCTGGAACCGGCAGATCTCCCTTTGGAACCGCTCCTTCTTTTCCGGCGTGGTCTCCAGACCTCTGGATTTGGATTCATAGTGGTACAGCTGGGCGTCCGGGTCAAAGACCACCAGTTTTCCTAAGGCTCTGGCTCTCAGACAGAAATCCACATCGTTTAAGGCCACGGCAAAGGACTCGTCCAGTCCCTTTAGGGTTTCAAATACTTCCCGTTTTACCAGCAGGCAGGCGCCGGTGACCGCGCTGATGTCCTGGGCGGCTTTCAGCCTTCCCATATAGCCGGTATAATTTTTTCCATACCCGGTAAGGATATGTCCCGCGAAGCCGCCCATCCCGATGACCACTCCTGCATGCTGCACCGTATCATCCGGATAAAAAAGCTTAGCCCCTACAATGGCCACATCTTCCCGCTGGCAGTATCCCAGCATCCGCTCCAGCCAGTCCGGTGTGATCACTTCCGTATCGTTGTTTAAAAGCAGGAAGTACTCTCCCCTTGCCTCTTTTGCGCCGAAATTATTGATGGCGGAATAATTAAATTCCCCCTGGTAAGTAAGCACTCTCACATTTTCATATCGGGAGGTGAGTTGTTCATAATAGCCGAAGGTTTCTTTCTTTTCACTGTTGTTTTCGATCACCAGGATCTCCAGGTTTTTCCAGGTGCTTTTTTCAAGGATGGACCGGATGCACAGATCCAGATCTTCTGTGTGATCCTTATTGGGGATCAGAATGGATACCAGTGGATTTCCTTTTACCAAAAACTTGGTGCGGTACACAATAAACAGGCCGGTAAACTCCACCTCCGCCGAAAGACCCAGGCGGGTATAATGCTCCATAAGGGCCTTTTTTCCCGCATCGATGGCATACTGCTTGCTGTCCTGGTTGCCTGCGGTGGAATCCTCATGGCTTCTCCAGTGATACAAAACTTTGGGAATGTGATAAATGTTTTCCGTCTGCTCCACACAGCGGAGGATAAAGTCGTAGTCCTGGGCCCCGTCAAATTCCGTGCGGAGCAGGCCGGTGCGCGTTAAAAGCTCCCGTTTCACCGCCGTCAGGTGGCAGATATAGTTGATGCACCGAAGCAGATCCACATTGAAATCCGGTTTAAAATGAGGATATACGCAATTTCCGTCCTCATCGATCAGATCTTCGTCTGTATAAAGAAGCTCTGTCTTTGGGTGTTCCCTAAGGGCACAGGCCAGTTCATATAAAGCTTCCGGGGCCAGCACGTCATCGTGGTCGGCAAAAACGATGAAATCCCCCCTGGCCATTTGGATGGCTGCGTTGGTATTTCCTGCAATACCGGTATTCTCTTCCAAAAACTGGTAGCGGATCCGCCCATCCTCCTTATAATTTCCCCGGATCAGTTCTCCCAGGGAATCCTCCCGGCTTCCGTCTGCCAGGCAAAGTTCCCAGTTTCCGTAGCTTTGCTTTCTCACCGACTCGATCAATTCTTTTAAATAAAGGGGCTTTGTATGATACACCGGGACCACGATGGAAAAAAGCGGCCCGGAAAAGAAGATTTCTTTAGCCTGGAGCTTTAATTCCTTCTGGGAGGCCCGGTGCTTCTTTTCAAAATACCCATAGGTGTCGGTAAAGGTAGACGTCTCCTCCAGAAGATAATCCCAAAATCCCCGTATTCCCTGGTTTTTCAGGACTTCCTGATTTTTCTCCCGGTTTTCTTTTCCCATCACCTTCAGTATCCGTCCCACACGGGTATTTTCCATATCAAATTTCCGCATCGGGATCTGAAATTCTTTGGAAGCAGCCGGATTGGAAAAAACAATATGAAGCTCTTTTGCCCCGATCTTTTCCCTGGGGATCTCCAGGATAAAACCATGACAGCAGGAAAGCTCCACCCCGAACTGTTCGCTTAGGTCCGCCCGGCGTACCTTCTTAAAGTGCGCGCCTTCCACGGGGACGCCCTTTTCGTCCTGTACTTCTATGGTAAGCTCTCCCAGGGTGTTCACGCACCAGCCCTGAAGATAAAGGTTGGAAAGCCGCCGTTCCAAAAGCTCCACATAATAGCGGATGGTATCGTCAAAATATTCCCGGCGCACCTGCTCCATTTCCTTCTGAAGGATAGGGAAGGTCTCTCCGGCGCAGCAGATCCGCACACGCAGGCTGTCTGCCACATAAAAGATCTGTTCCATATTGGGGATGCGGATCTCAAAGCCCATATTTTCCGTGGTAAAATGGAGATCTCCTCTGGCGGCGGGCACGTCCGGCCTGGGCGTCCGGATCATGGTGCATTCCACCGGCGTATGCTCCGCCCTTACCTGCACATAAGGTTCTTCTGCCTCTTCGTTTACACACATCCACCCGGTGAGGATACAGGTGCCGTTGTCTTTTCTTGTATACTGGCAGGAATCCAGTACTGCCACATGGTCGTCCATACTATTTTTTCCTCTCTATCTTGTTTCGGTATGCCTGATAAAGTTTCCAGATCTTTGTATTTTTCATCTCCCGGATCAGCTGGGCCTGTCTGGCCGTCTTTTCTCTAAGGCGAAGGAGTTCCTGTCCCTGTTCCTTGATGTTAAGGAGCATTTCCGGGGCCGCCGCATACACTTTCAAAGAAAGGGAAAGCTCTTTGGCTCCCTTGGGAACGGGAATTTCCGAAATATTGGGATCCTCCTTGGCAAGGTAGGCCCACTGGCCAAAAATGCATCCCTGCTCCGTTACCGCCCGGGAAAGATCTGCCGCCTTTCCGTCAAAAGCCGCCTTTTCCAGATACACCGCACAGGGCAGGTCTCCCGGATCGATCCGTATACTCACACAGCCTTCCGGGATGGGGAGCGTACACTGAGCCATTCCCTCATCCATGGGAAAGGTTTTGGAGCCTGCCTCCTGATAGCCCTCTCCAAAGGAGAAAAAGATCTGCAGCATGCCGCTGCCGGCCACCTGCAGGGCTCCCACCCCGGGGGTGATCCGTGCAAACATATCCCGCATGGGAATGTGTCTTCCAGTAATATGGCGCTGGAAGTTTGCCTCCATCCGGGCAAAGACCTCTTTCCTCTCTCCGGTGATCCCTGCCTTTTCATAAAAGCCGTATCCGGCAAGGGCCTGGCGTACACTGTGGGTTTCCAGATAATAATGGAGGATCCGGTACAGAACAAATTCACAGGGGATGGGAAAAGCAAAGGTCCATTCGTAATCCAGCACACAGGGCGGCTGGGTAAGGACCAGATTCCGGCAGACCAGATCGATGTTGGTCACCGGGGCGCAGGAGAAGGTCCCCGCCGGCGCCTCCTCCCCGAAGACCTCCTTAAATTCCTCTGTCATATGAAAGGTCCCGCCTTTTAAGATGCCCCGCACCTGTTCCAGATAGCGGGAAAGGCATTCCGCCGCCTTTTCTGTCTCTCCCTTTTCTAATAGGTCATCCAGATATTCTTCCAGGGTCCGTCCCTGGACGTATTCCAGGCGTACGCCCTCTCCGTCTTTTTCACAGCGGTTTAAGGACAGCCCGGCCTTTTCATATTCCTTTTCCAGAAGGGAATACCAGCGGCTTATATTTTCCACATGTTCCTTCCCTTCTTCATAAAGAGGAAGTTTCCGTACAAAAAAGGTCTCTCCCTCTTTTAAGATATCTGTGCGTACATCAAACGAACGGCTTCGTTCATTGGAATATTTTGTGTAAAGAAGCTTTGGAGTTTTCTCCCTTACAGTAGAAAGCCCCTGGTTCTTTTCCACGATCACCAAAAAGGAATTTGAAAATTCCGGGAACAGTCCTGCGTCCACCAGACTGTCGTAAACCTTTGGCTCGTCAAAAAGCTGCATCCGCACCCGGTCATAGTTGCAGAAATTGTCTGTCAGGTCTCCCTTTTTGGGCAGACGGCCATCGGAGTAGATCGTAAGGGGAAATTTGTAATCCGGATAAGGATAATAAAAATCCATCCGAAAATCTCCTGCCTGGGCAAGGATGTCAGACAGTTCTTTCCGGGAAAACGTTTTCACTCCCCGGGTCTTGGGATAGCCTTCCAGTCCTTCAAAGTATTTGCCCACATGGTCCTCTGTACAGCCGGCCCAATACTTCAGTCCCAGCCGGTTCTCAATGGCGATCACCAGCTTTCCGCCTGGTTTCAGATGCCGGGAAATACGGCGGATCATTTCCACATAGGGTTCCTCTGTGCCTATATATCCCTCGGAGTATTCAAACACACCGATGAGGGTGATATAATCATAAGTCTCTGTAAGCTTTTCCTCGATATCCTGAAAATTCCCCACCAGGATCCGGACATTTTCCCAGTCCCGGTTGCGGAAGGCATTGATGGTGCTGCGCATTTTGGAAAGCTCGATACAGGTGACCTCCCCTGCTTTTTTTGCCAGGATCCCGGTGATGGCGCCGCAGCCGGAGCCGATCTCCAGCACCTTATGCTCTTTATTGATGGGAAGCCACTCCAGGATATTCTGGCGGATATGGGAAAAATGATACAGTACCGGCCAGCTTGCCTTTTCCCCGATCACCTGGTTCAGTTCCTCTTCTTTATGATTTTTTGCGATCTGTAAAAGTTCTTCCTCCACCGGTCCGTCACTATAGAGATCCTTCCCGGGATACAAAGACAGATCCAGTGTTACCCTGCCGATTTTTTCCTCCATGGCCTTCTCCTTTTATTCTGTAATGGTCACTTTTGAATTCATATCATAAAATCCCACGGTATTCTTTGCAGAAACCACCGTGATGTTGCAGGCGTCGTACAAACGATGGAACACGGTAAACTCCCCGTTCCGGTAGCCGGTGCACCCGAAGGAAAGCAGATACTCTCCTCCCTGAAGATCCATAGGCTGTTCAAAGGTCACCACGCATTCCCTTCCTGCCTGGGGATGCTCTACAGAGGCCTTTTCATACATGGTATTGGTACCGGTGATCTCCGTTCCCTGGATATTTTTAAAGGTATAGGCAAGGATCGGCTCCTGGATGTCCTCATGAAAGCGCACCCGCATTTTGATCTGGAAAGTGGTTCCCTTCTCAATGGTGTTGCTTTGGCGTCCTTTTTCATCCAGCACCACAAAATCCACGATCTCCGCCTGTTTTTCCCCGTATTCCAGCGTATCCGGATTTACCTGAAAGCCCTCCCGCCAGTTTTCTTCTGTTCCCTGGCTTTGGACGGCGCCTTCTCCCTGCTTTACCGGATCCTGATGGACCAGGAGCTGCTTGTACATATCCACCATGGCTTTGGGCGTTCCCTCGTCCAGCATCTTTCCTTTATGGAGAAGGATGACCCGGTCACAATATTTGGAAATGCTGCTCAGGTCGTGGCTGACAAAAAGGATGGTCTTTCCCTGGGCCTTAAACTCTTCAAATTTGTGGTAGCATTTGGCCTGGAAGAACACATCCCCCACACTCAGGGCCTCATCCACAATGAGGATCTCCGGATCGATATTGATAGCCACCGCAAAAGCCAGCCGCACAAACATACCGCTGGAGTACATTTTCACAGGCTGGTAGATATAATCGCCGATATCTGCAAAAGCAAGGATATCCTGGAGGCGCGCATCGATCTCTTCTTTGGAAAATCCGATCATGGTGCCGTTTAAATATACATTCTCCAGGCCTGAATATTCCATGTTAAAGCCCGCTCCCAGCTCCAGAAGGGCGGAGATCCTTCCGTCCACCTTCACCTCTCCTGCCGTGGGGCTTAAAACCCCTGTGATGATCTTTAAAATGGTGGATTTCCCGGAGCCATTGACGCCGATGATCCCCACACATTCCCCTTCTTCTATATGAAAATCCACATCGTTCAGGGCATAATGCTCACGATAACGTTTTTTCCTGCTCAGCCCCAAAGCTTCCCGAAGACGGTCGGAAGGCTTATCATAAAGCTTATACATTTTGGATACATGCTGTACTTGAATGACTTTCTTTTTTTCCACTTACGCAACCTCTCTATAATACATCTGCAAAATGGACGCGCAGCCGCTTGAACACCCAGCTTCCCGCCAAAAAACACACCAGGGTAAAGCCCCAGAAGTAAAGGGTCCACCAGGGATGCTCCACAAACCACTGTTTATTTACAAAAGCGTCTCTATAGCCAGACACAATATAATACATAGGATTCAGCTTCAGCACCATATGAAGGGCCGGATGGTTTTTAAGAGCGGTCTCCGCCACCCACATGATCGGAGTCAGCCAGATCCCCACCTGCAGCCCGATGCTTATGATCTGGGTCAGATCCCGGAAAAACACCACCACCGCACAGGTGGCATAGCATAGTCCCAGCACCAGCACAAAGGTACAGAAGCTGTAGTATAAGATCTGCAGATAGTACACATCCGGAAATCTTCCGTAGAGCATATATAAAAGAATCGTAAATGCCACAAAAAAGCAGTGCACGAACAAGGCAGACATGATCTTGACAATAGGGAGCACACTGATGTTGAACACAACCTTTTTCACAAGATAATTGTATTCGATCAGGGAATTGGTCCCCCCGTTTAAGGAATCCTGGAAGAAAAACCAAGGCACGATGCCTGCCACCAGATACAGCACAAAGGGCGCGTCCACTCCCTCCATGGAAGGCTTTACTCCCACAGAAAATACAAACCAGTATACCAAAATGGTAACGATAGGCTGGATCAAAGCCCATACGGCCCCCAGGTAGGAGCCGGCGTACCGGGTCTTGAAATCATTTTTGGCCAGTTTCAAAACCAGCCGGCGGTTTTTCCACACATCCGCCGGCAGGGAAAAAATTGTTTTCAACATGTTTTGCTCCTGTTATCCTTTCCGTTCCCGAAGAGTTCCCCATTTCTTGTCCTTTTCGGAAAAAATGAGCTCCATGCCTTCCTTCACAGGCCACTGGACCCCGATATCCGGGTCGTTCCAGATGATCCCGCCTTCGTCGTTGGGATGATAAAAGTCTGAGCACTTGTAGGTGAATTCCGCTTTTTCGGAAAGCACCAGAAATCCATGGGCAAAGCCCTTGGGAATAAAAAACTGTTTCTTGTTTTCTGCGGAAAGCACCACGCCGTACCACTGCCCGTAGGTGGGAGACCCCTCCCTAAGATCCACGGCAACGTCAAACACCTCTCCATTTACCACCCGGACCAGCTTGTCCTGGGGATAGTTGATCTGGAAATGCAGGCCCCGGAGCACTCCGTAACGGGAACCGGACTGGTTGTCCTGGACAAATTCCACATCAATGCCGGCTTCTTTGAAGTCGTTGTAATTATAAGTCTCCATAAAATAGCCTCTGTCATCGCCAAAGACTGTGGGCTCGATAACCTTGAGCCCTTCTATATTTCCGCAAGCGGATACCTTGATCTTACCCATGTTAATCTCCTTTTTTTCCGTTTTTTACAGGCCCTCTGCGATCTCCATCAGATATTTCCCATAGGAGGTCTTTAAAAGCGGCTGGGCCAGGCTTTCCAGCTGTTCTCTGGTAATAAAGCCCTGTTTGTATGCGATCTCTTCAATACAGGATACATACAGTCCCTGGCGTTTCTGCACTGCGGCAACATATTCCGCCGCATCCAGAAGGGCGTCGGGATTGCCTGTATCCAGCCAGGCAAAGCCTCTTCCCAGGGTCTCCACATGGAGCAGTCCCCGGCGAAGGTATTCATTGTTCACACTGGTGATCTCGATCTCTCCCCGCTTGGAGGGTTTTACATTTTTGGCGATCTCCACCACAGAATTGTCATAAAAATACAGTCCCGGAACCGCGTAATTGGATTTCGGCTTTTCCGGCTTTTCCTCAATGGACAGTGCCTTTCCGTTTTCGTCAAATTCTACCACGCCGTATTCTCTTGGATCCCGCACATAATAGCCGAATATGGTAGCGCCCTCTTCCCGGGCAGCCACACGGCGGAGCACCTTGGTAAAACTCTGGCCGTAGAAAATATTGTCCCCCAGGACCAGGGCCACATTGTCTGTGCCGATAAATTCTTCTCCGATGATAAAGGCGTCTGCCAGTCCTCTGGGATACTCCTGGACAGCGTAGGACATCTTCAGTCCCAGCTGCTCTCCGCTTCCCAAAAGTTCTTTAAATACCGGCAGATCCCTGGGAGTGGAAATGATCAGGATCTCCCGGATCCCTGCCAGCATCAGTGTGGACAGGGGGTAATAGATCATGGGTTTATCGTATACCGGCATGATCTGCTTGCTGATGGATACCGTGAGAGGATACAGCCTGGTGCCGGAGCCTCCCGCAAGAATGATTCCTTTCATGGAAAACCTCCTACTTCTTTTTTCTCTTATTCTTTCTATGCTTTTTCTTTCCAAGGGCGATCAGGAGGATCACAAGGATCAGCGCCATGACGCCCATAACTATAAACAGGAACTTTGCCAGGCTGGTGATCCCTTCCCTGGCTGGTTCCTGTGTGATGTCGCTATTTTCTGCCTCTCCAAACAGAGGCGCCTGATCGGCGTCCTCCGTTTCCTCCGCCTGGGGCTCGGGCGTGGGAGCGGCTGTGGCCTGGACTGCCTTTCCTATGCCCACCGGATGGTCGGATAAATAATATACTTCCATATTTCTTCCGTCTATTTCTTCTTCCCGCATTGTAAGGGTACTTTCTTCTGTCCCTGCAGGAAGGATCACATTGCCGTTTCTGTATTCCGTCTTCTGGAAATTCCCAAGGCCGTAATCAAACAGCAGCCGGCTGTCTGTACTTACCTGGCTCATATCTGCTCCCCGCATGACTACGGCGATATAGGTCACGCCATTTTGGCGTACGCCGGTGACCAGGGTGTAGCCTGCGTCATTGGTCATGCCGGATTTACCTCCCAGGCATCCTTCATAGTGGAGGGCAGACTCCTTTGCAAAAAGAGGATGATGGGTATGGACCTTGCGGGTTTCGCTGTTTAAATTGGTGGGTTCTATATAATAGGTCTGGGTGCCGATGATCTTGCGGAAGGTATCGTTTTTTAAGCCTTCCCGGAAGATCAGGGCCATATCCCTGGCTGTTGTATACTGATCCGGGTCGGGCAGGCCGCTTGCGTTGGCAAAATGCGTGTTGGTACAGCCGATCTCCGCCGCCCGCTGGTTCATCATGTCGATAAAATTCTGTTCTGTGCCGCCTACATACTCCGCCACCTGTGCCGCTACTTCGTTTGCTGAATAGATGTGCATGGCGTACAGGCAGTCCTCCATGGTCATGGTTTCTCCCAGCTGCATGCCGATGTTTCCGGAATCCGGCGTCACATCCCGCACGCCGGTCTCGGTAAAGGTCACGGTATCCGTAAGGCTGCTGTTTTCCACTGCCAGAAGGAGGGTCATCAGCTTGGTGATACTGGCCGGGTAGCGCAGCTCATCTGCGCCCTTATCATAGAGCACCGTCTTTGTCTGAGCCTCCATAAGGATCCCTGTGTCAGAGGAAATTTCCGGTCCCGCCGGCCATCCCGGTATCTCGTTGGTGGAGATGGGATAGACGGCATCCAGATCAACGGAAGCTGCCGCAGCCGGCAGAGCAAATGCAAATGCCGCAAAAAGGGCTGTGATCTGATAAAGTAACATTTTTATTTTTTTCATTGCCTGTCCTCACTAAAATTCTGAAAAACTGTCAATGGCGTCTACGATCCTTTTTACATCCTCCATATCCAGATTGTAGAACATGGGAAGGCGCAAAAGCCGCTCGCTTTCTTTTGTGGTATACACATCTTCCCCGAAAAACCGTCCGAATTTCTTTCCTGCCGGAGCGGAATGGAGGGGCACATAGTGGAATACGCTCATGATCCCCTTTTCCCGCAGATAGGCGATCAGCCTGGTACGCACAGATATATCTCTCACCTTAAGGTAGTACATATGGGCATTGTGCCGGCATTCCTTCGGCACATAGGGCTGGGAGAGTTTTCCCTCCTCTGCCAGATGCCTTAGGTTTTTATGATAATACCCATAGATTTCCATACGTTTTTCATAGATCTTCTGGTATTCTTCCAGCTGGGCGTAAAGATACGCTGCATTCAGCTCGCTTGGAAGATAAGAAGAACCGTAATCCATCCAGCGGTATTTGTCCACCTGTCCCCGGAAGAATTTGCTGCGGTCCGTTCCCTTTTCTCTAAGGATCTCCGCCTGCTCCAGATATCCTTCTTCCTGGAACAGAAGGGCGCCGCCTTCTCCCATAGTATAATTCTTTGTTTCGTGGAAGCTGTAACAGCCAAAATCTCCAATGGTCCCAAGGGCCCTGCCTTTATAATAAGCGCCTACGCCCTGGGCGGCGTCCTCCACCACCTTAAGGCCGTGTTTTTTTGCGGTCTGCATAATGGAGTCCATCTCACAGGCAACGCCGGCATAGTGGACCGGGACGATTACCTTCGTGCGTTCCGTCACTGCAGCCTCCACCAGCTTTTCGTCTATATTCATGGTGTCCGGGCGGATATCCACAAAGACGATCCTGGCCCCCCTAAGTACAAAGGCGTCCGCTGTGGAAACAAAGGTATAAGAGGGCATGATCACCTCGTCTCCCGGCTTGAGGTCACATAAATAGGCGGCCATCTCCAGGGCATGGGTACAGGAGGTGGTAAGAAATACATGGTTTACCTGAAATTTTTCCTGCATCCACTGGGAGCACATTTTGGTATAGGCTCCATCGCCGCAGAGCATTCCCCGGTTTACCGCGTCTTTTATATAATCCAGTTCTTTTCCTACAAATGCAGGACGGTTAAAATCTATCATCTATTTCCTCTTTTTTCTCTGTAATATTCGCCTTTTCCCGGATCACATACTGGGGCGTCCGGTTTATATTCAGGATCAATTTCCCTATGTACTCTCCTATAATGCCCAGCATGAGAAAACTAAATCCAAAAAATACCAGCAGAGCGCACATCAAGGAAGACCAGCCTACGGCAATGGTGGGGTCAAGAAGCTTTCGGATCAGCACCACCAAAGCGCCCAAAAAGCCGGCGGCCGAAAACAGGGTGCCCATAAAGGTAGCCACCCGCAGAGGGATCACCGTAAAATTTAAACAGGACATAAAAAGCTTCAGGCCTTTTTTGAAGGTATAATTGGAGCTTCCGCTCTCCCGGGCATAATGTTCGATCTCAATATTGGCGATGTTGTGAGTGGTCCTGAAAAACAGCACCTGGAGGAATACATTGTAGCCGTCGTACTTTACCACCTCGTCCCGCACATATCTGCGGCAGCACCAAAAGCTGCTCATCTGAATGTCCTTGGGCCGGTCCAAAAGCCGCCACAACAGAAAACGGCTCACCGAACCGGTTATATTTTTTATAGCGGAAAATTTTCTTTCTTTGAAAACCCCAAATACTACGTCAAAGCCTTCCTCCATTTTTTTCAGGAACTGGGGGATCTGGGAGGGATGGTTCTGCATATCGTCGTCCATTCCCACGATCAGTTCTCCCTTTGTATAGGAAAGGCCGGCCATGATAGCGTTGTGCTGCCCGAAGTTTTTCGCAAAATGGATCCCTTTTACATTGGGATAGCGTTGGGACAGCTCTTTGATCACCTGCCAGGTATTGTCTCTGGAATAATCGTTGACCAGGACAAACTCGCAGTCGTAATCTTTTAACTTTCGAAACTCCTCCTGAGCAAGCTCTACGACTTTTCCAATGGTTTCCTGTGAATTATAACATGGTATGACAATAGATACCAGCATACTTCTAACTCCTTATCTGTCTGTTACATAGAAAAAACTGCTATTCCCACAAGGATCAGGGCCAGGCCCAGGAGCTTTTTCTTTCCAAAACGTTCTTTCAAAAAAATATAACCCAAAATAGACACAAAGATATAGCCCGTGGACTCCAGGATAGGGGACATGGAAAGAGGCACTTTCCGAAGGGCCGCCATGGTCAGGAGCACCGAGCAGAAAAACAGGGCATAAGCCGTCACCACAAGGGGATTGGCATACTCCCTTATTCGGTTTGTATAGGTTTTATTTGCCGCCTTTTTCAGCATGATCTGGGATACTGAGGAAATAAACACAGATACCAGAAGGATGCAGACGGATATTCCCAGACTATTCATCACTGCTCACCACAAAATAAATTCCCAGAAAAATAATCGCAGCCCCCAGGACCATGTTCCATGAAATCTCTTCCCCAAAAATGAGGCTTCCCCAGAGGATCCCCCAGATCAGCGTCACCGGCTTGTTGGAATAGGCTGCGGTGAGGGGCATCCTGCGCAGGATCTGCTGCCAGATCAGTGCATATGCGAACATGATCACAAAAACCAGCCCAAGCCAGAAAAGGAAGGGCAGGGAAAAAATATGATCCAGATGCCTGGAGGCCAGTTTGGAGCACACGCCGCTTAAGGAACTGAGCAGCAGGCTTCCATGGAGCATCAGGAATACGGTTTTTTTGTTGGATGTAGAATTACTCATGTTATTTTCTCACAATCATTGGGTAAATTCAATGCTTATTTTATCTAAAACCTGTTTCAGCCTTTTTTCGCACTGGGAGAGGCTGTCTCCTGCAAGGATCACCTGGCCGATGCGGTCTCTTCCGTTCTGGTACCGGCGCACTTCCTCCCCCGGACGGATATTAAAGGACAGCTGGATCAGATCGGGAGCGGCGGGATTTTCGTTATGGATCGCTTTTACTGTCCCGCTTTCCTGAGACAAAAGGGTCCGGGCAAGGACGGCCCTCCATTTTCCCTTTTTTTCAAAGAATGGTGCCACCGGCATCCCCAAAGCCAAACGGGCGATCACTTCGTAGTAGTTGACGTCATAGAGCAGGCTGACGATTTCCGGCAGACAGGTGGCGCCGGCCCGTCCGGTGATCTCGATCACATAGATCTTCCCGTCCTTTTCCATCAGATCGCAGTTTACCGGACAGTTGTCAAGGCCCAAAGCCTTTATGGCAAGGCATACCTGCCTTTTTACTTCTTCCCCCAGGGCATCCTGGTTTTCATAGGGAACCGAGTGGCCGATGGGCGTGGAAACCGCGCTTTCAAAGGCAAGGGTATTATTGGGAAGGCAGTACAAAAGTTTTCCATTTTCCATAAGGGCCTCACAGCCCATGAGTTTCCCTTCAATACACTCCTCCACCAGACAATAGTCTTTCCCGGTGGCCGCCATGGTATCCCAGTAGCGGGAGCGGGCCTCTTCTTTGGTATCGCAGCGGAAGATGCCCCGGCTGCCCATCAGATCCACCGCTTTTAGGACCACTGGAAGCCCCAGCTTAATAAGGGCCTCCTCCAGTTCTTCCCGGCTTCGGATACAGATGTGCCGGGCACAGCGCACACCGGCTTTTACAAAGGCTTCTTTCATTTTGTATTTATTTGAGCTTTTTTCCCCGGCTTCTTTGGAAAGGCCGGGAAGGCCAAGTTCTTCGCAGGCATAACCCAGGGAACGGACCCCTGCGTCCACACAGCAGGTGGCGATCCCCTCTGCCTGGAATTCCCGGGCTGCCCTAAGTACTTCCTCAGGCTTGGAAATATCTGCATAGGCGCGGAAATCTGCCGCCTCAAAGCCCGGCCAGTCTCCTTTGGTACTGGCGGCTATTGTGGAAACTCCCAGATCTTTGGCAGCCTGGTAAAGGGGGAGCTGGGAATAACTGGCTCCCAGGATCATCAGTTTTTTCATTGGCGTTTCTCTCCCTTCTCCATTAACAGATCAAAGAAAAGCGGGGTTCCTCCGGTATGCCAGAAAAGGATCTTTTCCCCTTGTATGTTCTTATCATTTAAATAGGAAAGCATCCCGGAAAATCCCTTGCCGGTGTAGGTCATATCCAGCGGAATGCCATCGGTTTCGTATACACTGCGGATCAGATCCATGACCTTGGGAGAATAGGCTCCGTAGCCCCCTTCCATATAGGAATCGGTAAAATAAATCTGTTCCTCCCAGTTTTTTGGAAGGGAAAGATGGAACCGCTCTGCATAGGTTTGGATATTCTTTTCTATGACTTCCCGTCCTCTTTTTGCATTTCTGGAAACGGAAATGCCCACGATCTTTCGCCCGTCCTTTTTCAGGAGGCTTCCCATAAGAAGCCCGGACTGGGTGGCATTGGTGCTGGAGGCAAGAAAAATATAGGAAAACTTCTCTCCTGTTTTTTCCTCGTAGCCGCAGATCTCCTGGTATGCCTGGACGTAGGCTTCCATGGGCACCCACTCATTTCCCTCTCCCCGGGAGTCACCGTAAATATAATAGGGGGCATAGCCCTGTTCCCTAAGCTCCTGCATGGCCTTTTCCACCGCACTGGCAATGGAGGACTTCCCGCAGCGTATCTCTTTCACGCCCATTTCTTTGATCAGGCGGCTGTTGTGGGATTCCCGGTCTTCCTTCACATCCTCGGTATTGTGGATCATATAGCAGGGAATGGACAGCTGCCTGCACAGGTTGGAAAGGATCCTGCACAGGTTGGAATGATAATTCCCATAAATGATCATGGCATCACAGCCTTTTCTCTGCATGTCTTCTGCAAACTTCCGGGCAAAACGCACCTTGTTTCCTCCAAAAGAAAAAGGAAGCAGGTCGTCCCGTTTCATAAACAGTTCATTGGTTCCCTGTGTAAACCGCAGTTTCTGTACAGGGGTGTCAAAAATAAAGATGGGATTTTCTTCCGGTCCCTGGTGGAGCAGCCGTTCCATCTCTTCCGGCGTATCTGTTTGGAGGATATAAAAACCGGGGCGTCCGCCGCTGTCACGGATTTCTTCTTTGGGGAAGGACTGGGGCACTACTGCTCTCTTTAAATTTTCCGGATGTTCCCGGCGGATCCTGTCCAGTGCTTTTTGATCTCTTTCTCTCATAAGAAAGCGGATGGCTGCTGTATGGCAGGTCTTTGGGGGGATTTCCGGTTTTCGTCCGCAGGCGGTATCGATGACCATCTTTACATAGTCATAGCCCGTGGACAACGGGACCAGATCCGATCCGATACAGTCCCCTCCCATCCGGGAACCGATCTCTATCATATGAATGTTTTCCTCGTCATCGATCCGCAGTTCGCTGTGGCCGGCTCCGTATTCCACTTCCAGTGCATCCAGGGCAGCATACACGGTCTCTTTTACCTTTTCTTCCAGTTCTTTGGACAACGGCGCCGGCTCCAGATGGCCTACTTCGATATAATGGGGTTCCCCTGTGGTAAACTTTTTGGTGATCGCCAGACAGGTGTGTGTTCCCTGGAAACTGATGGTTTCCACACTGTATTCCCTGCCGGAAAGGCAGGCTTCCACAATGGCTTTGTGTTCAAAGGACTGTTCCTGGGCCCTTTGGATGGCAGGCGCCAGGTCCTCTTCCTTTTCTACTCTGGTGATGGCCCGGCTGCCGGAACGGTCCGTAGGCTTTACGATAACAGGGAAGGACAGATTTTGGGGACATTCTCCCGGCCCCGCTTCCAGAAAAAAGGGGACAGGGATCCCCGCCTCCTGAAGGGCCTTTCGCATCTGGTATTTGTTGGTGGTTTTTTCAATGCAGCTGTCGCTGTTCCCGGTTAGGCCCAGGGCCTTTGCCAGATACTGCACCGTAATATTGGCCAGATCCGAACCGATGGTCACTGCCCCTTCCGGCTGTATCTCCCGGCAGATCTTTAATATCTGCTCTTTTTCCGTGATGCTGATCTCATAAAAATGATCTGCGTCCGCCGCTCCGGTCGCCCCTTCCCGCCAGGCAAACACGTGGGTCTCATACCCCAGCTCTTTTGCCTTTTGGATCAGCGGGCGCTGGAAGTCGTTGGCGCCGATGATGACGATTTTTTTCATATTTCTTTCCGTTCCTCTGACAGGGAAAGGGACAGCCCTATTCCCTTTGCGGGAAAAATAAGGCAGTCCCTTTCCTTTTTATGGAATTTTTATTTTGTATGGTACATTTCTTCGTAGTATTTCTGATAATCACCGCTGGTGACATTTTTCATCCATTCTTCGTGTTCAAA
This sequence comes from Candidatus Blautia faecigallinarum, assembly GCA_019116385.1. Lineage (GTDB taxonomy): Bacteria > Bacillota > Clostridia > Lachnospirales > Lachnospiraceae > Blautia_A > Blautia_A faecigallinarum. The sequence goes on from DXBU01000099.1 coordinate 45,839, forward strand.
GAACCACTGGATGGTCAGGCGGATGCCATCTTCAAAGCAGGTTTCCGGATACCAGCCCACCTCTTTTTTGATCTTGTCCGGAGCGATGGCGTAGCGGCGGTCGTGGCCTTTTCGATCCTCTACATAGGTGATCAGGTCATCGCTTACCAGGGCCTTTCTGGGGTCGCTGTCCGGAAGCATTTCCCTTAACGTGTCCAGAATGATATGGATGATCTGGATGTTCTGTTTTTCGTTGTGCCCGCCAATATTGTAGGTTTCAAACAGACGGCCTTTTTCCTGGACCATGTCAATGCCCTTGGCATGATCCATCACATAGAGCCAGTCCCGGACGTTTTTGCCGTCTCCGTATACGGGAAGCTTCTTTCCCTGAAGGGCATTGTTGATGATCAGGGGGATCAGCTTTTCCGGAAACTGGTAGGGGCCGTAATTGTTGCTGCAGTTGGTGATGTTGGCCGGAAATCTGTAGGTATCCATGTAGGCCTTTACCAGCAGGTCTGAGGAAGCTTTGCTTGCGGAATAGGGGCTGTGGGGATCGTAGGGAGTCGTCTCGTAGAAGTAGGTGCCGTCGTCCTCTAAGGAACCGTACACTTCGTCAGTGGATACATGGAGAAATTTTTTGTCCGCCTTGAAGGTCCCGTCCGGAAGCTCCCAGGCGGCCTTGGCTGCATTGAGCATGTTCAGGGTGCCAAGGACATTTGTTTTTACAAATACATCCGGGTTTTTGATGCTCCGGTCCACGTGGCTTTCTGCAGCAAAGTGGACAACCCGGTCGATGTCGTTTTCTTCAAAGATCTTCATTATGGTGTCGCCGTCGCAGATGTCGGCTTTGATGAAGGTGTAGTTTTCCCGGTTTTCGATGTCTTTGAGGTTTTCCAGGTTTCCGGCGTAGGTGAGTTTGTCTACGTTGATGATGCGGATGGCGTTGCCGTATTTCTGGAACATGTAGTGAATATAATTAGAGCCAATGAAACCGGCGCCGCCGGTTACGAGGTATGTTCGCATGGTTTGATCTCCTTGTCATTTTGGTTGAATTTGGTACATTATAACATTTTGGGGGTGGGAGTTCAAGGTTTTATCCCTCCAGATATCTTACCCATATGTTCTCCTGGTATCCTGCCTTTTTCCTTTTTTGTATCTCCCGGGCGGTTTCCAGAAGTTCTTTATCCTGAATCCGTTCCAGTATTTTCAGACGTCGTGCTGAGATTTCCTCCCCGGATCCGGCATCCTGATAGTCCCGGGCGCTCATATGCCAGAAGGAGAATTCCCCCTTATAATACTGTTTTACTTTCTGGGCGATCAAAAGCCCCTCCGGGTCAAAGTCCCCTGCATAGTATATCTTAACCCTGCTCTCCCGAAGCAGATCCAAAAGCAAAACCGCGCTCAGCCTGGGCTGGCCATTCATACACATACAAGCCCTGCTTCCTCTCCACTTCCTGCAAAGCATAGCGTAAACCGAAGGATTCTCCACAATATAAAGCTCATTTTCCGGACAAGTCACCCTTTCCCACCTGGCCAGCGCTGCCAGGGGAACCTGGAGCATCTCTCCCTCCTTAAAGAAACCCGCCATCCCTTCATGAAGGATTCCATCCTTTCTCCATGCCCGAACGCCGCAGAGCATGACTGAATTGGAAATATCGTCCCGCAGGATCCCCACAGATAAATATTTTCTCTGTTTTTTCAAAGCAGGAAATAGAACTTCCCTTTCTTCTCCCTCCTGCCGTCTGCCTGTCTCCCAACCGATCACCAGGGAAAGAAGCTGGCCATCCTTTGTCCCATCGTCAAAAGCATGGGGATTTCCCGTGAGCATGGCAGCAAATACCGCAAGATATTCCACTTGCCCTTTCCTATAAGGCAGATTATCCAGGATCTTCACTCCCAGACGCAGGATACGTCTTAATTCTTCCGTATCCTTCCTGCTTTCCTGGTAGCGTTTCCATAGATAGTTTCTGCCTTCTCCGCGTGTTTCCTTAAGATCCTCTATCCATTCTTTTCCCCGGATCGTCCCGCAGCCATCCATTTCCTCATGAAGGATCTGCTCCCAGTCCTTTTTCTCTTTCTCCCGCAGTTCCCGCCTTCCAGTCATCTCTTCCTGAAAATAGGACTCCAGGATGTCTTTTGGCTCCGTCTGGGAAAAGCGGCTGTCTGCAAGGGCCTTTTTAAAACGCGCAGCAGAAATCGTCACAGATTTTTGTCCGTGAAAACTTTTTTGAAAAAAGCCTTCCAAAGCCTCCCTGTCCTCTTCCTTCAGCCCCCGCAGCACTACGCTGCCGGAGAAGCTTCCATAGGAAACATACTTTTTCCGAAAGCCTTTAAGCAGCTTATCGAACACCGGAAACTCCCGAAAATACCCTGCGCATTCCTCAGTCAGCAAGCTCTGCCGCCCGTCTTTCCATGTTTTGTTCATCTTCCAGCATCTCCTTGGTTTTTCCATTCCACAGATAGGGCATCACAGTCACAAACCTGGCGTTTTCCGGACGCACGAGCTGGTAAATCGCCAAAGCATCCAGGGTATCGCAGTCTCCCCATAAAACCTGAGAATTGATGATAAAGTCAAACTGAAACTCTGTCATCAGGCGGAACATATCCCGGATATTTTTATTGTCCACTCCGGCAAAGGCCTCATCCAGAGAGATCAGCCGGGGCGCATCCATACGTCCGCCCTGATATTTCGCCACCACTGCCGAAAACAGGGGCACATACATGGACATGGCCTTCTCTCCTCCGCTGAAGGTTCCAAACACACTGTTGGTCAGCTCCTTCTGCCTCTCTCCGCTTTTCTGGGAAAAAAGCTGAAATTCAAACCACTTCCGGTAATCCAGGGTTTCCTTCATCACCTGATAAAAGGACAGCATTCCGCCGCTGTCTCTGGCATGCCTTCTTGCTTCCTCCACTTTAGAACGAAAATGCAGGGAAAGCTTGGCCGCCTCGTCCTCCCGCATAAGGCGGTAATCCTTTTTCAAAAGCTCCACCAGTTCTTTCGTGTCCAGCTGTTCCTCTGTTTCCGCAGTCTTGCTCCGCCAGCGAAGGCTGAGTTTTAGACCGCTTGATGTGTTCATCTCCCCCATCAGCGCATTCATCTTCTGTACCCAGGCGCTGGAACTGTTGATCTTTCCACGGATCTTCCGGCTTACCGTATTGGCAAGGATGTCCTCAAAAAGCTCTCTGTCCCCGTCCTTGATCAGCACGCGCAGCTGTTCTATTTCCTCCTCCAGATGGACAAGAAGCTTATAAAAAGGTATCTTCACTCCCTGATATCTGGCATAGATATCAAGACGCCCCGGAGAGACCTCTCCCGGCTCCGCTTCCTCTTCCAGTTCCCCGAACAATTCTGTCTGGGTAAGCTGATAATCCGTTAAAAATCCGCGGTTTTCAAAATATACCTGGTTCAGGTTACGGATCACATTGTCCTTCTGCAGATTCTGGCAGTCCAGGGAAAGGAACTCCCGCACCTTTCCGGCAGAAAATTCTTCTTTTTCCATCTCCTGGGGAAAGTTCACGTAACCCAGGCCTTTCTCCGCCAGATAGCACGTTTCCAGGAATCCTCCCCTGCGCCTGTATTCTTCAATCTTTTTTTGTTCCTCTTCCAGGCGAAGGCGGAGATTCTTTATCTGTTCCAGATTCCGCGTTCTTTCTTCTACACAGTCCTTTAGCCTTTGGGGATATTCCCTGAGCCATTCCATACAGGAATCCAGACGGTTTTTTATCTTCTCATAGTCCGTCAGCTTCAACTGTTCCAGGACAGAAGCATGCTCCTGCTGTTCCTTTCTAAGAGCCCGCTCCGTGTTTCCGGCATCGTAGCGGATCTGATCCATATCTCCGTCCAGATCCTCCATCCGTTCTTCCAGTTCTCTTTGGCGGAGGACTATCTGCAGGAATAATTCATGGCCGGATATAAGTCTGTACAAATATTTCTCGTATTTCTGCGCCGCTTCCTCCGCCCGGGCAAAGGCTTCATAGGTGCAGTTCAGATAAAGCTTTTCCGCTATCTTTAAGGCCTCTGTTTTCATCTGCCGCAGCCGCTCTGACATTTCCCGAAGCTCTTCATTCATCCTGGCTATTTCCTGCTGCATGCGTTCCAGATTGAAAAGAGCCTCCTCCAGCATCCGAAAAGCCTCTCTAAGATCCGTCTCTCCCGGGAAGGCCTCGTATTCCCTTTCCAGTTCTTCCTTACGCCCGTTCAGATCCTGGACCGTCTGCTTTAAATCCCTCATCTCAGCCTCCAGGACGCCCATAGCCTCCCGGCAGGCGGCGATCTTTGCCAGACGGTTCCTCTCTCTGGCCCTGCTGCCTAAGAATCCCGCCTCATGCTCTCCGGTAATGGTTCCTGTCAGTATGCCGATCTGGTAGGTTCCCTCCGGAGATACCGCAGTGATCCCCTCTCCGTCATAGGCGATATTTCCCAATATTCCGGTGATCCTCTGGTTAAAGAAAATATCATTGACCGCGTCATTTAAGTCCAGCACATCCAAAATACTCTTTTCTGCCCGCTGTTTCTGCATAAACAGATACCGGTCACAGCAGCCCCGATCCAGCTTCAGCACTTCCTCCCGATACTGTTCCTCCACCACGAGAGCGTCCAGAATCCCCATGTGAAGGAGGGCTTCCTCCAGACGGTCACAGGCAGTCTTATCCAGATTCTGGCCGAATTCCAGCACCTTATAAAATTCCTGATAGGGAATATTCTTTTCCTGAAGACGTTTCCGGTTCTTTAGCACCCCTTCGCTTCGAAAGGGTTCCGGTTCCTTATGGTTTTCCCATTCTTCCAGCTCCTGCTTTTTCAGGTCATACTCTTCCTGCTTTTCCAAAAGCAGCTCTTCCTTTTGGCGAAGCTCTCCGTTAAGCACCCCCTGGCGCTGGATCCAGATGTCCGCCACAGACTTGCGCACCTTTGCAAAGTCCGAGTTTTTATTATAATTTTCTGCAAAATAGGACAGTTCCTTTAAGTCGTCCCCGGAAAGGACCAGCTCCTTGTTCCTTCCGTTCCAGGCGTACAAAGCTTCTTTCCATTCATTTTTCACCTGGACAAACACACCTTCCAGCTCCCCGGCCTGCTTCTGGACACCGTCCGCTTCTCTTTGCTGTTTATCCCGTTTTTTCAGCAGCTCCTCCATAGGAAGCTTCAGGCTTTCTGCTTCCCGTAAGATCTCATATCCCCTTTTAATCCCCTGACGGGTTCGCTCAAACTGCTCCTGATGAGCGGAAAAGATGAAATTCTCTAAAAAGCCGTCTTTCAGCTCCTGGCTGAAAAAGGTATGCTCCTCAAAGGCCATGTTCTCCGCCTCTTCCTGCATATCCTCCAAAAGTCCGTAAAGCTCCTGTTCTTTCCCTTCCCGGCGTTCCTGTTCTTTTTTACATTTGTCGGAAAGCTCTGTATACTGCTCCTGCTTTCCCAAAAGCTGCTCTTCTTTTTCCTTTAAAAGGCGGCTCTTTTCCTCCATTCCGGCGGCAAGCTCCAATTCTTTATTCTTTAATCCTACGGCATCGCTTTTGCTTAAGGATTCCCGCTCCTTTTCCATGGCTTCTTTTTTCGCGTCCAGATGCTCCTGAAGAGCAGCCGCCTCCTGGACTCGTTTTTCACACTCTGCGATCCTGCGCTGCTTCTCTTTTTCTTCTTTTTCCAGGTTTTTCAGGGTTTTCGTATTTTCCTCTAGATTCCCTGCTTTTTCATAGAGAACAAGGCGGTTGTACTTGTCCAGGACACGGTTTATCTTTTCCGCTGCCTGCTTTCCCTCCTGTCTGGCTTTTAAATTCATGTTCATGGTATCCATGTTTTCAATCGCCTCAGACATGGGACGCAGATCCTCGTCTGACAGAGGCTGGAGAGAATCACTTAAAATATCATTGATCACAGAAGGCTTAAAATCCTTGGACAGCTTAGGGGTCCGAAGCTGTATCAAAAGATCGATCATCTCTTTGTATTCATCCACAGTCTCAAAGCCAAACACCTGACGGTTCACATATTCCATATAGTCCGTCTGCCGGTCAAAGACACATCCCCCTTCTGCAACCCGGTATTCCAATTCTTTTTTGGACAAAGTGATCTTTTCGTCCGTCTCTTTATAAAGAAAGAAATCCTTTCCGATCCTCCTTCCATCGGTCAGGCTGAAATACCATTTATCCAAAGGCTTTCCTCTTCTGGCACGGATTCCCATGCCTACCGTAAGATACGTCTCGCTCTCTTCCCGCTTAAATTCCAGATATAAATATCCAGTCCGCTCTTCTCTCGGGTCATCTTCATCCAAAAGATAGCTGCTCATCTTCCGGTCCCGGGAACCAAAGGGATCCAGACGCTCCGGACTCATATTTCCATCTAAAAGAAGAGGAACCACACTTTGCATGGTTACCGACTTTCCCGATCCATTGGATCCTCGAAGGAGCATTCTCCCTTTTACAAAGGGAAATTCCTGCTCATCATAATACCAAAAATTGATCAATCCGATCTTATTCGCCTGCCATTTGCTGTTCACTCTTCGCTCCTCCTGCATAATCCTTTGGAAAACGGCCGTACATTATTCCCGCCAGGGGATAGATCACCACCTGGCGCTCCTTTTCCTCGTATTTTATAAATGTATAGTGCTCTAACGCTTCCCGCAGTTCCCGGACAAATTCCCCTGCCGGCATCTCCCGGTAATTTTTCGTAAATCCGGATCCATACTCTTCTTTTACCTCCAAGAGCATCTGCTCAAATTCCAGAATGTCCGCCAAAACTTTTTCGTCCTTTTGCGTTTTCCACACGTTCTCCTTTATCCTCTCCTGGATCTTTCCGCAGCATAAAAGCAGGATATCAGATATTGCGTTATTTCCGGGAAAAACTTCTCCCATATGACAGTTTTCTCCAGAAAGAAGAAAAGCGCTGCCCTTATGGATATGTACCTGACAATCAAAGTTCTGTTCCAGATCCTCCGTAAGCCTCCGTCCATAATATTTCAGATATTCAAAATCCTCTTCCGCGCCTTCTCCCCTGTACATTCCCGGCGAAAACAAAAGCCGCTTATAAACCCGGTGCCTCCGGGCGATCCCCCGCTCTTCATCCATATTGAACCATTCGCTTTCGTTAAAATCCTCCGGATCGGTATACTCCATGATGTCTCTGGAAAAATTCCGCATAAAATACCGGGAGGCTCCTGTGTTCTCATACAGCACCTCGCCTGCGGTATCTTCCATAAAAAGCTCATCGCTTCCGTCCGTTACCTTCAAAAGCCCCTGAGACTGGGCATAGCGGAGAACCTTTATCAGCCTGCGGCGGTTGGTGTATACCGTCCAGTCCACTGTCTCGCCCGGCATATTTCCCGCTATATACTCTGTAAGCTGAGACAAGATAAACTGGTCCTCCGCGTCCTTATCTTCCAGAAACATCAACAACACACACAGAAAGCCATATTCCTCCTTAGAAGTAAAGACTTCCACTCCCATAAAACTCTCCGGAACAGCCGGGATTTTTTCCAGCTTCACCAACAGGGAATTCTCGATCACCTGGCATCCCAGCTTGTCAGAGGCAAAGTGGCGGATCTCCCCTAAAGAATCCCTCACCTTATAGTAAAGCTCCTTTTCCTGGGCTTTTAAAATCCATCTTTTATTCAGCAAAACTTCCAGTTCCCTCATTTCTATCCCTCCATAAATACAATGGACATCCTGGGCATGGTAAAATTTCCATCCAGACAGTGGACCACACAGTTCTCCCTTGACCGGTCCATGTCCAGCCTGTACAATCTTCCATCGTCAGTCCTTGCCGAATAATCCGCATCCTCCAGGGCGTCCGAAAGCCATTTTAAAAGGATTTCCCGCACCCTCGGCTCGATCACCGGAAGGCTGCCGAAATCGATCCGTCCATCCTGTTCCAAAAGCTGAAGCTTCCTCCTGTCCTCGCGGAGCTCTTCCAGCATCTGCCGTCTGGTTTCTTCTTTTTGCTTTCTTGTATCGGTGATGGAGCTTCTTCTGGATTTTTCCCCGTAGGTACGGATTCTTGGCTTTAGGACAAATTCTGCCGCCTTTTCTTCATACACGCCCTTATTCATACTTTCTGTCGCCCGGACATCCGCCGCTTTCAGATGGAGAGGGTGTTCCAATCCGAACACCATCGCCGCCATCTTATGGGCCTGATCCATATCCCGGCACTTTAGAAAAATCTCCGCCGTTTTCCGGTATTCCTCCCTGCGGTTGGCGCCCAGGGCATTTTTTTCGCTGAGCACAGCCGCATACCGGGTGATCCGGCGGATGATCTCGTTGGTGGCGTCAAACAGCTTCCCCGCTTCATTCTCCGCCCCATTTTCCGATACGAACCAGTCATGGATGCTTTTATATCGCCCGGCTGTTTTTTCCTGGATCATCTCCAGGCTTACTTCTGTATCCATCCTGGGAATGGACATTTCATAGGTATTTACCTTATCAAATATTTCCCGGAGCAGACCAGGATCCGCCATCCGCAGATCTTCCTCGATCACACCCACATTTTTCTGGAGACCTTTGATAAAATTCCGCAGATACTCCACCAGTTTATCCTTAAAGATCAGGAATTCCCTGGTTCGCATCATTTCCTCTGCTTTTACGCTGTTCAGATCCCGGATATAATCCTGATAATTCTGGTTCAGGCGGATAAAATCATTGTTCAGATCATTCCACCAGGCGTATACCTCATCCATATTTTTATGAGCCATTTCCGGAAGCTTCTCAATACTTCTTCTAAGACGTTCCAAAAGCGTAGGCTCCAGGGACGCACCCTCCACAAGGAGATTTTCCAAACGCAGCACCAGGCGCTCTATCTCCACACTGTATTCCGACATCTGGTACCGGTAATTCCGGTTCTTAAACTCTTCCAGAGAAGCGGCCTTCCTGGTATCCTGTATAGCGATCAGATTTTTCCACTCTATAAGAGCGTTCAGATCCTGCTGGCACTGATCTAGCCGATAGCCTTTAAAATAAGGATCCCTGATCATTTCCTCATATACATCTTCCTGGTACAGCCAGTATTTTAATTTTTCGT
>DXBU01000100.1 GCA_019116385.1 Candidatus Blautia faecigallinarum
GGAATTATATAATTTTTTAGACTGCAGCGAGGAACCATTTAAAGAGCAGAGAATTACAGTAGGGGAGGCCTGGGAGCGCTCTATGGCCTTGGCAGCGGAATTAAAAGCAAAGGGAGCCAAAAAAGGAGACAGAGCCATCATCCTGTCCATGCAGGATGCGGGAACGGTTTATGCTGTCTGGGGCTGTATGATCATAGGGGTAGTCTTTACACTGATCCCGCCGCCCTTGGATCAGGGGAAGTTAAACCGTTTTGTATCTGTGTTAAAGAGCTGTGAACCTAAATTTCTGATTTCCAATGAAGGTTTGGAAAAAACAAGCGAAAATAAGGTGACAGGATCTCTTTTGCGGCAGGCATTCTTTCAGGTGCTTGCTTTAAAGAGGATCTATACAGACAAGATCAAGCCTTATCACGGAGAAAGCCTTCTGTGCGCCCATGAAGAGGATGACCTTCTTTATCTTCAGTATACCTCAGGATCCACCTCGGCTCCGAAAGGCGTTATGGTGACATATAAAAATTTAATGACCTGCATTGACCTTTGTCAGGAAATCTTTGACTTTCAGTATACGGAACAGAGACTGGCGTCCTGGGTTCCGTTTTACCACAATATCGGCCTGGTAGTGGCGATCTTTATGCCTGCTATGGCAAATGCAGCCATTTCTTATTTTATCCATACGATACAGTTTTTACAGAAACCGGCCATTTGGCTGCAGGCGCTGTCTAAATACAAGGCGACGGTCACTGCGGCGCCCAACTCTGCCTACGAAATCTGCACCAAGCTTTTTTCACCGGAGGAGGCGAAGAAATATGATCTGTCCAGCATGACGCATTTTATCAATGGCTCTGAGGTCGTGGATTCTTATACGGTAGATAAGTTCTGCGAGCGCTTTTCCGTGTCCCATGACGCGTTTGCTCCAGGATACGGCCTATCTGAGTGCGTATGCGTGGCAGCCTTATCCAGCAGGGATTACCGGAGCGTAAGCATCCAGTCGGAGGAATATCAGAAAAACCGTTTTGTCCCGGCGGAGGATGGAGAAAAGACCATCGTAAGTCTCGGAAGACCGGCCGCGGATATGAAGATCCTTATCGTACGTCCGGATGGAAATCCCTGCGGCGAGGGAGAGATAGGGGAAATTTATCTTAAGGGTTCCAATGTCTGCGCCGGATACTGGAAAAATCCAGAGGCGTCTAAGGCTTTTGAGGCTGTGGTAAATGGTTTTGAAGGGAAATTTTACCGCACCGGAGATATGGGAGCTATGTATGAGGGACAGCTTTATATTACCGGACGTTTAAAAGAGATGATCATCATCAGCGGAAAGAATATCTTTCCAAGTGATCTGATTCTTCTTCTACGGGAAAAGGGAATCCCTCTTCCGGCCGGTTCCATGGCGGTCTTTTCTGTGAGAAGAGACGGGGGAGAACGGCCTATCCTTTGCGCGGAATGCGGTTCTGGGGAAGATTTTCACAGATTGGCGGCGCAGATCAATAAGATCATATTAAAGGATTTCGAGTTTTCCTTTGCGGATATTGTTTTCGTGGAAAAAGATTCCCTGCCTCGAACAGATAACAGAAAAGTAAAGACACTTGCCGCGAAAGAGGCGTATGAACAGGGAAAACTAAAAATTTTATTCAGCACAGTGAAACATGGTACGGCAAAGCCGGCCAAACACACCGAAGCGCCCAGGAAGAAGATATATCTTCCCCAAAAGGCGAAGCCGGAGGAAATACAGCCTTTTATCCGCAGTATTTTCGAATCCCTTCTTCCGGGAATGGAGTTTGGCGATGAGGACAGTTTTATGGAGATGGGAGGAGATTCTCTGCGCATGATGGAGCTGGTCTGCGACCTGGAAGAGGATCTGGATATTTCCATTGATCTGAGAGAAGTAGTAGCGGATCCATCTGTAAAAGGAATCTCTCTTTATATCAGCGCCCTGCTGGAAGGAAATGTGGAACGTATAAAGACGGATCTGCGTAAGGAATGCGTCCTGGACGAAAAGATTGTTTTGGAGAATAGGTATACATGCATGCCGGAAGACTGTAAGAATATTTTCGTAACAGGAAGCACAGGATTTTTAGGCGCTTATCTTATAAAAGCCCTGATCCGTCAGAGAGAGAAAAAAGGCGTGCGGATCTACTGCCATGGCCGTGGAGCGTCGCCGGAGCTTGTGATGGACAGGATCGAAAAAAATATGCAGCGCTTTCACTGCTGGGATGAGCGGTACCGGGAATTCATCGTTCCTGTGCCGGGAGATTTAAATCAGGCGTATCTGGGAATGGATGAGAATACATATGAGACTTTGGCGGATTGTGTGGATATGGTGATCCATAATGGAGCTATTTTAAATTTTGTTCTTCCATACAGCAAGATGAAGCTGACGAATGTTACGGGAACAGCCCGTGCGATCGCCTTCGCCTGTCATGGAAAAGCGAAATACTTCCATTACATTTCTTCTTATAGTGTATACGACAATCCCAGCCATTTCCAGAAGCATGTTCTGGAGGATGATCCCCTGGAATCTCCGGATGGATATTTCCTTGGCTACTCGGAGACCAAATGGGTAGCGGAAAAACTGGTGGGGATCGCCAGGGAAAGAGGCCTAAGGGCTTCGGTTTACCGCCCTGGGGATATTACAGGCACATTAAACGACGGTATCTGGAAGCTGGAGGATCTGATCAGCCGTTCCATTGTCGGCTGTATCCAGCTGGGATATTTCCCGGAGATCAATGTAAATCTGCATCTGACGCCTGTGGATTATGTGGCGGAAGCTATCGTATGCATTGCGTTTAAAAAAGAATCCCAAAACCGGGCGTTTAATATTATCAATCAGAAGCTTATGCCTATGAAGGATTTTTATCTTCTGGTGAAGCAGCTGGGATATCAGGCGGAGCATATTTCCTTTGGAGAATGGTGCGAAAAGCTGGAAGCATGTACGGCGGAGGAGAATGTGCTGCGTATCCTGTCCTGCCTGTTTACAGATAAACGTCTTGCGGGAGAAGGACTGGTGGAACGGTTCGGAGTCCGCCAGGCAGAGATAGATTCTAAAGGAGCAGAAGCTTTGCTGAAGGGAAGCGGCATTGTATGCCCGCCGGTCAATGAAGCGCTGATAAAAAGTTACCTCTCACATTTTGCGGCATGCGGATATATTCCTAAGCCGGAAGAAGGAGGAAGATTAAAGAAAATTTTTGACTTTTTCAGATGAGAAAAGCAGTGAAATCTATGGGAAGGGAATGCAGGTGACAGTGATGGAGAAAAAAAGGATCGATTACACACAGGTAGTATGGGAAATCACCAGGATGCTCCAGGAAGCGGATTCTCTGGAGGATGCCTTAAGGGCCAGTCTTGGAGAGGTGGTAAAGGCTGTAGGGGCAGAGGCAGGGACTGTGTGGGCGTACAATATTTCTGGGGATAAAAGAATTTATCCTTCTTTCTGGATCGGCGGCGCGGATCTGACGGGACTTAGCCTGGAAGCAGGAGAGGGAATCGCGGGAACCGTGGTAAAAGAAGGAAAGACCACCGTAGTGCGGGATTGCCAGAAAGATGAGAGATGGGCAGGGCGCTTTGACGAGACGACGGGATTTGTTACGAAAAGCATGGTCTGTGTGCCTCTGATCAATAAATATGATGTGATCGGCTGCATCCAGATCATCAATAAGGTGGACGGTACTTTATACAACGATGAGGATGTAAGCCTATGTGAAAATCTGGCTATGCTTACCGCCATAGCCATTGACGGCCGCGGTTTGAATCTGGGCATCACAGAAGGGAAGCCTTCCATCATCTCCCTTAGGAATGTGACGAAAACCTATGGAGAAGGGGAAACGAAAGTGCAGATCTTAAAGGGAGTAAACCTGGATGTGCGTGAAGGAGAGTTCCTGGTTATCTTAGGGGAGTCCGGCTGCGGAAAATCCACTATGCTGAATATCATAGGAGGAATGGATCAGCTGACTACCGGAAATTTCATCTTTGACGGCAAGGATTATTCCCATGTGGATGAGAACACGCTGACCATGTATCGAAGAAATTCTGTGGGATTCATCTTTCAGGCGTATAATCTCATGCCTACGTTGACCGCAAAGGAAAACCTGGAATTTATCGGAGAGCTTTGTGAGGATCCTATGGATGCGGAAGCGGCTTTGGAAAAGGTAGGGCTTGGACAGAGGAAGGATAATTATCCCAGCCAGATGTCCGGCGGACAGCAGCAGAGAGTGTCCATAGCAAGAGCCCTGGTGAAAAAGCCTAAAGTGATCCTGGCGGATGAGCCTACAGCCGCGCTGGACTATGAGACAAGCATAGAGGTCCTTACTGTACTGGAAGAACTGATAAAAGCGGGAACGACTCTTTTAATGGTAACCCACAATGAAGAGATCGCCAAAATGGCCAACCGTGTGATCCGTATGAAAGGCGGAGTGGTTTCCGAAGTGATCGTGAACAGCCATCCGGCCAGCGCAAAGGAGTTGGTATGGTAATGAAAAAGACGAGAAGAAAGCATTTATTCAGGACGATCAGAAAAACAGGGGTTTCCTTTTTTGCAGTCGCTTTTATCGCAGGGACAAGCATTGGTATTTTCCAGGGACTTCAGTCCGCTGCGGATGCTATTTTAGACAAGGCAGACTCTTATTTTAACAGCAATAACCTGGAAACCTTGGAAATTTCCTGTGCAAACGGCATTACTAAGGAAGATATCCAGGCGATCGCCCAGTGGGACCAGGTGGAAATTGTGGAGGGCGGTTATACGGACTCAGTCCTTATGGATATGGATGGAGAGAAAACCATGATCCAGGCAAGATCCCTGCTGGGAGAAATGAACCAACCTGTCATAATAGAGGGGATTCTTCCGGAAGCGCCTAACCAGGCTGCCGTAGAAGAGATCATGGCGGAAGAAAAGGGGATACAGATAGGAGATGAGATCACTTTAGATCACGAGGGCTGCCTTGCGGAAGATACTTTTGTGGTAACGGCGGTCATCAATGAACCTTCTTTTTGCTGCGCGAATGTAGAAGACTCCAGGGGAAAAGGCACAGAGGGCTTCGGTTCCAATGAGTATTATATAGAACTTACCAAAGATGCCTTTGATCCTTCTTATTATGAGGACTGCTATACAACCGCCTACATAAGAAGCGATGCCCTGGACGGAATTTTCTATTTTTCAGATGAATATAAAGAGGAAGAGGAAAAACTGCTGGAAGAGCTGGAAGGACCTGCACAGGAGCGGGCGCAGCTTCGCTATGCCTCCTTGAAGGAGGTCGCGGAGGAAGAACTGGAAAGCGCGCGGGAAGAAATCCAAGAAGGAGAGCAGGAATTAGCAGACGGAAGAGCACAGATAGAAGAACAGGAAAAAGAATTACAGACGGCTCTTGCGGAAATCCAGATTCAGCTGTCCGCTTTCGGCCTTCCTTCCGATGATCTGGATGCAGCGGCGGAAGCGCTGAATGGACTTGGAGAAGCGGCGGCGCCTTTGCAGGCAGCTATTGTCCAGTATCAGGAATCCAGCGTTCAGCTAGACCAGGCGGATCAGGAACTGGACCAGGCGCAGCAGGACCTGGATGAGGCCAGAGAAGAATTGAGCCAGGGAGAACAGGATGCGGCGGATATTACCGAAGAGGAATGGATCCTATCCGGAAGAAATGACATTGGAGACGTCCGGGGAGTCAGCCTGATCGTAGATGCGATCTACGGGTTAAGCTTTTCCCTGTCCCTGATCTTTCTCTTAGTTGCAGTGGTGGTATGCTATGCGGCGATCACCAGAATGATCAATGAGCAGAGAGTTTTGATCGGTACGCAAAAAGCGTTAGGCTTTACTTCCAGGGAAATTTTAAGGCATTATTTGTTTTACAACACTATCTGTGCTTTCCTGGGGATCCTAATCGGCTATGCCTTGAGTGTGGGAGTGGTGGAAATCCTGATTCTGTATGTATTCTCGCCGGAATTCCTGCTGGGAAGCGTTCCCCTTGGATTTTCACCGGTGCAGGCGTTGATTTCAGCAGGAATCTGTATCGTGGTATTTTTGATCGCTTCCTATGCGGCCTGCAAAAAATTAGTGAGGCAGCCTGCCACTGACCTTCTTCGGGGAGAAGTGCCGGTCCGCGGCAAAGGATTTTTCTTTGAAAAATGGAAGGTCTATAAAAGAATGAACCTGTATTCCCGGACAATGATAAAAAACGTGATGAACGATAAGGGACGCATGATGACAACCATAGCCGGGATTATGGGCTGCGTGGCCCTTTTGGTCATTTGTTTCTCTATGAAAATGGGAATTGAGAATTCCTCAAAGGTACAGTTTGACAAATACTTTCTGTATGATTACCGTCTGGCATTTGACAGCGCCAAAGGTTCGGCAGAGGAGTTTGAAAGGGTTCTGGATGAGAACGGCATTTCTTACATCCTTGTCCAGGATAAGATGGAAAATTTCCGTGCAGACGGAGGAAGCTGGGAAAATGGACGCATAGTGGCGGCAGAAGACTTTGAGGCTCTGAAGGATTACATGGTCTTGGAGGATCTGGATACAGGAAAGACTGCCGGGATACCGGAGGACGGAATGCTGGTATCCAGAAAATGCGCGGAAATGTATGATTTGTCAAAAGGCAGTACGGTGGAGATCATGGATGAAGATGGAGGAGCCGTAGAGTGTACCATTTCCGGTGTGATCGAGCATTATCTGCCGTACCATATGTTCGTGACAACGGATTCCTACTATGAAACGGTTATGGGAGAACCTGCGGATTCTTGTATCTTTCTGATCAATGGAGCTGTAGACGGGCTTGAAGAACAGGTGAAGGATCTGGACGGATTTTTGTCTCTGACGGACAACAGCGCATTGCAGGCAAATGCGGATACGATCAATATGGTGATCGCTGTGTGCCTGTCTGTATCTGTCCTTATGGTTCTTTTAGTCCTGATGAACCAGATCGTTATGTATATCAACAGAAAGGCAAGGGAGCTTGCCGTTATGCGTATCAATGGGTATACCATGAAAGAGACAAAAGCCTATGTGTATAAGGACAATATTGTCCTGACTGCGGCAGGCCTGCTTTTAGGCTGCGGTCTGGGAGTGGGACTGTCCTATATCATCATCCGGATCATTGAAACCGGGGCGAATAGATATGTGCGTACCCCAAACCTTCTTGCCTGCCTGTATTCCTGCGGAGTGGTGGCTTTGTTTGCGGTAATTGTAAATCTCATCGCCCTGCGGAAGATCAATAAACTAAGTCTGACAAATGTAAATGCGAATTAAAGGTGGAATGTGCAGTGAAATGGAAACAGATGACAGCAGCGGCTGCCGCGTTTTTCCTGATCTTTTCCTCTGCTTCTTTAGCGGGAGCTGCTTATGAGGAGGAAGCTTATCGAAGCGTAAGGGTATTGGAGAGCAAAGGAACCGCTTATGTGCTAAGAGAGGAAGAAGAAATACCGGTTTATTCCCAGATGACCATACAAGGCGGGGATACCATGACTACAGAGGAAGAAAGCCAGGCAGATCTGCAGCTGGATGATGACAAATATGTGGTAGTAGAGGCTTCTACGAAGGCAGAATTCCAGCTGGAAGGGGATAAAGAGGAGGGATTGATCCGGATCCATCTGGAAGAAGGGGCTATCTACAATGAAATAGAAAATCCTCTTGCAGAGGATGACGCTTATGAGATCAGTACGCCGGACGGGGTAATGGCTGTCCGGGGAACGAAATTCAGGGTATCCGTAGGGGACACCTTGGACGGCAATATCCGGGAAACGACAGTCTGCGTATTTGAAGGAGCGGTCCATGTACAGTTAAGAAACAGCGCGATGGAAGAAACCGTCCTTCAGGCTGGAGAGGAAGCGGTCATACATCGGTCCGTTAATGGAGAAAACGGCGGGGAGCAGGACAGTGAACCTGTATTTATAAGAGAGGGGGAATCTGTCCAGATAGAAAACCTGCCGGAATATTTAATTCCATTGGTAAGTGAGGATCTGGCGGGTTTGGAAAGGGAGGATGCAGCGGAAGGCAATACCGCGGGCCGGTCTGAGACGCCGGATTCTTCAGGGCAGAATACAGACGGCAGCTTGGAGCAACCTGTAAATCCCAGGCCGGAACCTTCAGTCACACCGCAGCCGGCGGTAAGTACCATTCCATCACCGCGGCCCACGTCTGCGCCGGAGCCGACCGCGACACCCATACCGGAACCCACGGCCACGCCAGAGCCTACCGCGACGCCAACGCCGGAACCCACAGCAACCCCTACGCCGGAACCTACCGCGACGCCAACGCCGGAGCCAAGTCCCAGTCCGACGCCGACACCGAGGCCCATAACGACCTCCTCACCGAGACCGACCGCCACACCGACGCCGAGACCCACGGCCACGCCAGAGCCGACTGCGACACCGACCCCGGAACCCACGCCGACCCCGGATCCAGCAGCTACCCCGACAGATACGCCTCAGTATCCAGCAGAGCCGGAACCGACTGCGACGCCCACACCGGAACCTACAGTTACACCTACGTCGGAACCGACGGCCACGCCTACGCAGGGACCAACGGCCACACCAACGGAAACCCCGATATATCCAGTGGAGCCGGAACCTACAGAACCGGCGGAGCCCACGCCAACTCCGGATCCCAATGCTACACCGACGGATACACCGCAGTATCCAGCAGAGCCGGAACCGACAGAACCGGCGGAGCCCACGCCAACTCCGGATCCCAATGCCACACCGACGGAAACCCCGATATATCCGGCAGAGCCGGATTCAACGGTATCCCCGGAACCTGAGGAAACCTCACCCTCAGATGCGGAAGACTCATCAGACTCGGATACCTTTGGGGTGGGTTCCTTCGCTTCGAGGGCTGCAGGATTCCTCCTGTTTCCAGTGGTTATTGTGGAAATGGCAGCTTTGATCAAGAAAAGGAAAAAATAGTTTTGAAGAAAAACAGATATAATAAAATTGCCGCAGTTATCCTGGCCGTACTTGCATTTTTGGGAGTATATTTTCAATGGTTCTCCAGCCAGAACCTTATCCTTCAGGATGCTGTATACCAGAGAGAAGGCCGGCCGGATCCTTCCATAAAGATCATAGCAATTGATGAGAAGACTCTGGATCTGCTGGGACAGTTTGAAACCTGGACCAGAGAACCCTATGCACAGCTGATCGAACAGTTAAACCAAGGGGAAAACGCGCCGAAAGTCATAGCCTTTGATATTCTGCTGGTAAGTGAAAAGGGGGAGGAGGATCAGCGGCTGGTGGAAGCCTGCCGTGAAAGCTCTAATGTGGTGATGGCAAGCAATCTTGTTTTTTCCACAAAAATAGAGACAAACGGCGGGGTCAGCCGTGCCAATCCCCTTCATATTGATATGGTGGAAACTCCCTTTGGAGAGCTATCGGAGATTGTAAAATACGGTTTTGTCAATACTGTTCAGGATTCCACAGACAATAGCGTCCGTTATACTCTTTTGGAGAGGGAGGGATATCAGTCCTTTGCCTCGGTTATCGCCCAGATGGCGAGGGAAGAGGAAGAAGACGGAGCCGGGGCAATCGTTCCGGATGCCAATGGAGGGATCTTTATTGACTATACAGGGGGACCGAATTCTTATGAGACATTGTCCATGGCGGATGTTTTAGAGGGAAAGATTCCGGCGGCGGCTTTTAAAGACAGTATCGTACTGGTTGGCGCCCATGCGGCGGGAATGGGAGATTCTTATTTCGTTCCTGTGGAAAGGGGAAGTCAGATGTATGGCGTGGAAATCCATGCCAATATTGTACAGAGCCTGTTGGAAGACCGCAGCCTTACCAATGCGGACAGGGGCTGGAACGGGATCGTTTACGGGCTTCTTGTACTGGCGGCAGCCCTTGTGATGGCGAGGATCAAAATCTGGCTTGGTTTTCTTCTGGCAGCAGGGGGAATAGGAGCCCAGTATCTTCTTACCCTTAAGCTGGATGAGCAGGGGATCGTGATCAATATGATCATGCTCCCTCTGGCTCTTGGGGCGGCTTTTATCTGGAGCGTAGCCAGTAAATATGCGGCGGAGGCTTTGCAGAAAAGAAAAATCATGCATGCTTTTCAAAAGTATGTGGCGCCTCAGGTAGTGGAGGAGATATCGAAAAAACACGATTACCAGCTGAAGCTGGGAGGGGAAAAGAGACATATTGCGGTGCTTTTTGTGGATATCCGAGGCTTTACTCCCTTAAGCGAGGCTCTTAAGCCGGAAGAAGTGGTGGAGATCCTGAATGAATATTTAAGTTTGGTCACAAAGGCCATCTTTAAAAACGGAGGCACCCTTGACAAGTTTATCGGTGACGCGGCTATGGCAGTGTTTAACGCGCCTTTTGACAGTGAAGATTATGTTTATAAGGCAGTCTGCGCCGCAAAGGATATTGCCGCGGGGAGCCAGTCTATTGCCGAAAAATTTATGGAACGGTTTGGAAAAACAGTCAGCTATGGCATTGGCGTGAACTGCGGAGACGCGGTAGTAGGAAACATCGGATCGGATTTCAGAATGGATTATACCGCTATCGGAGATACGGTGAATACAGCGGCCCGTTTGGAAGCAAACGCTAAAGCGGGGCAGATCCTGATCAGCGAATTTGTGTATGAAAGACTGAAAGGCCGTATTCAAGTCAGGGAAATCGGAGAAATCCCGCTGAAAGGCAAATCACAGGGAATCATGGTGTACGCAGTAGAGGAAGGAGAGCAGATATGAGATATCATGGAATACCTGACCTGGAGCATTTAAAGGAGTGGACAGCTTTGGGCATCCCTTTTGAGTACGATGATTTTATGCTTCCGGGAATTCTTGACGATAAGGAAGAAATGGAAAAAAGAATAAAAGCTTATCTTTCTGTGGATAGGGACAGAAGTGAGGATACTCTGCACGGCCCTTTTTTGGATATCACCGTCCATTCCAGCGATCCTTTGATCCGGCAGGCCAGCGATCGCCGGATCCGGCAGGTATGTGAGATTGCTTTGAAGCTTCAGGTAAAAGCGGTGATCCTCCATACGAATTTTATTCCTAATTTTTATGTGCCCTCCTATCGGCAGGGCTGGGTTGACAGAAATGAGGAGTATATGCGCAAACTTCTTGCGGATTATCCGAAGCTGCAGATTTATATGGAAAATATGTTTGATGAAGAACCGGACTGCCTGGCTGCCCTTGCAAAGCGCATGGAGGGAGAGCGCTTTTCTATCTGCCTGGATCTGGCGCACGCCCATATTTCAAAAACAGAGATTTCTGTGTGGCAGGAAGTGTGCGCCCCATATATCAAACATTACCATATAAATGACAACCATGGAAAACTAGATGAACACCTTCCTTTAGGAGAAGGAAATATTCCATGGAAACAAGTCATCCCCCGTATGGATCCGAAGGTGTCTGTACTGCTGGAGGTAAATTCTCTGGAAAAATATAAAAAAAGTCTTGTCTATCTAAATGGACTAAAATAAATCAAATGAGGAAGAAAGCTGATGATCTGGGTACATTTACTTATGGCAGCCGCCTTATTAGGATTCTATGGGGCGTATGAGAAAAGCAGGCACAGCGCCCCTGTATCCGGGGGCAGGATCGTGCTTGCTTTTGCCATAGGCCTGTTTTTAAGGATTTTGCTTGCTTTTTACTATGGACAAGAAAATCATGCCTTTGTTTTTGTCGATATGGCGGTCGCAGGAGGGATATTTTATTGGGCAAAAAGAAAATATTCCGGAGAAAAAGGGTTCTGGCTTTCTTGCATCTATCTTTTTAATCCGGCGGTGCTGGGGTATACTTCCGTATGGGGCGTAAAAGAAGGTTTTTGGATGTATCCGATCCTCTTTTTGCTCCTGTTTTGTTATATCTACAGTGGAAATCCACGATTTTTTGATTGTTACGTGATCATGACGGCGGGGATCTTTTATGAAAATATATATGCCTTCAGACTGAGAGAAATCTTGACAGAAGGAGAGAGGAAGCTTTGGATGGTCATGATCGGAGCTTTATTTGCTTCTGCGGCAGTGATCTTTAGCAGGATCATCCTTAAAGCCTGTGAAAATGAAAAGAGAAAGGGAATCCCGGCGGTTTCCGTCCGTACCCTTCCATTTGGGAGAAAGGACGGACTTCTCATTGCCGGCCTGTGCGTGATATATGGCTGTGCCGCGTTTTGGAATCTGGGAAGCATGAAGGCGCCGGAAACGCAGTATACCTTAAAAGAGGGGGAGAGCCTTGTCTTTGACTTTGAAAAGGATACAGCGTTTCGCAATATCAGCTGGTATCTCATGGATGAAGATCCCATCACTATGACGGTGGAATATAAAAGTGAGGGAACTGGGTCCTGGAGCCGCGCGGGAGAGCTTACAATGGATGCGGTATTTACCTGGGGCAGTTTTCCAGTGGACTTTTCGGCTGATTCCATCCGCCTTACGAATCTTTCCGGGGAGGCGTCTGTAGCGGAACTGGTATTTCAGGACGAAGGAGGAGAACTGCAGATTCCGGAGTATGGTTCCGAGAGGGAGGCTCTGTTTGATGAGGCAGATACCTTCCCAGAGGAGCTGGATTACAGAAGCAGCGTTTATTTTGATGAGAAGATTTACAGCCGGACAGCGTATGAATTCCTTAACGGACTTACGACCAGGGAGGTT
>DXBU01000101.1 GCA_019116385.1 Candidatus Blautia faecigallinarum
CAATTGATGGGCAATTATTGTCATCCGCAAATATTGATAAGCTAAACATTGCCAAGAATCAGTTTATTAATTTTAAAATTATGGTTTCCGCCAATGCACAAAACAAGGGTGGTGTGACAATTTTTGGAAAAGATTTTGGAAATCATCCGCAAGACATCCTAGTAAACTTATATTATTCTTAAAAACTCAAAACCACTTTGTTTTGCATCTAAAAAGCCTTAAAAATGCGGAGCCAAAAGCAATAGTAAAACAGTATCCAACTAAACTTTTATTCCGTATATCAAAATAGGATCCTCGCCGCTATTGACAGCAAGGATCCTATTTATATTTATTTCAATCGAATTCTTTCCACAGATAATTTATAACTCAAAAGCTCTTTTTCTTTCGTTCTCAGCAGATCTCCGCCCCGGCCGGCATCTCCTTTTCCGGTACCATAAGGGAAAGATTACCCTCGGCATCCTCCGCGCAGAGGATCATGCCCTCGCTTAAGACTCCCGCAAGCTTGGCAGGCTTTAGGTTTGTCACCACCATGACCTTCTTTCCTACCATTTCTTCCGGTGTATAATGGGCCTTGATCCCGGATACGATCTGGCGCACCTGGCTGCCGATCTTTACCTGGGAGCAGAGCAGCTTTTTAGATTTTTTCACTGCCTCACAGGCGATGATCTCGCCCACCTGGAACTGCAGCTTTCCAAAATCCTCAAAGGTGATCTCCGGCTTGGCTTCCAGATCGATCACTTTTTCCTCTTTCTTAGGTTCTTCCACATGAGGATGAAGCTCCTCCACCTTAGCCAGAACCTCTTTGATATCCAGACGGGCGAAGAGGATCTCCGGTTTTTCTGTCACCTTATTGCCGGATTCGTACAGGCCGAAGGTTTTCAGGTCGTCCAGAGACCTTTCCTTAGCGTTTAACTGCTCGAGGATACGTTTTGTAGTATCCGGCATAAAGGATTCCAGAAGAGTGGCTCCGATACAGATTCCCTCCACCAGGTTGTAAAGAACTGTAGCCAGACGGTCTTTCTTGTCCTCTTCCTTGGCAAGAGCCCATGGCATGGTCTCGTCGATGTATTTGTTGCAGCGTTTAAACAAGGAGAATACCTCTGTCATGGCGTCCGCCACACGAAGCTTATCCATCTTCTCGGATACCTTTTCCGGAACTGCCAGGATAAAGGATTTCAGATCCTCGTCTACCGGCTCGCATACATTCTTGTTTTCTACTACGCCGCCGAAGTATTTATTGGACATGGAAATGGTACGGTTTACCAGATTTCCCAGTGTGTTGGCAAGCTCAGAATTCAGGCGCTCCACCATCAGCTCCCAGGTGATCACACCATCGTTTTCAAAGGGCATTTCATGCAGCACAAAGTAGCGTACCGCGTCCACGCCGAAAAAGTCCACCAGTTCATCTGCATAAAGCACATTTCCCTTGGATTTACTCATCTTTCCGTCTCCCTGGAGCAGCCAGGGATGGCCGAACACCTGCCTGGGCAGCGGCAGATCCAAAGACATCAGGAAGATCGGCCAGTAAATGGTATGGAAACGGATGATGTCCTTTCCGATCAGGTGCAGGTCCGCCGGCCAGAATTTATGGAACTGCTCAGTGCTTTCCCCGTCGCAGTCATATCCGATGCCGGTGATATAGTTGGTCAGAGCGTCCAGCCATACATACACCACATGGTTCGGGTCAAAATCCACCGGAATGCCCCATTTAAAAGAGGTTCTGGATACACACAGATCCTGAAGGCCCGGGAGCAGGAAGTTGTTCATCATCTCGTTCTTTCTGGATTCCGGCTGGATAAACTCCGGATGGGTCTTGATATGCTCGATCAGTCTGTCCGCATATTTGCTCATTCTGAAGAAGTAGGCCTCCTCCTTGGCCGGCACGCAGGGACGGCCGCAGTCCGGGCATTTTCCATCCACCAACTGGGATTCCGTAAAGAAGGATTCACAGGGAGTACAGTACATTCCCTCATAATATCCCTTATAGATGTCGCCTTTGGCATACATCTTTTTGAACATCTTCTGTACCTGTTTTTCATGGTAGTCGTCTGTGGTACGGATGAATTTGTCGTAGGATGTGTTCATCAGATCCCAGATACGCCGGATCTCGCCGGATACGTTGTCAACAAACTCCTTGGGGGTAACCCCTGCCTCTTCGGCTTTCAGCTCGATCTTCTGTCCATGTTCATCGGTTCCGGTCTGGAAAAATACATCGTAGCCCTGCTGTCTCTTGTAGCGGGCGATGGCGTCGGCCAGGACGATCTCATAGGTATTGCCGATATGAGGCTTGCCGGATGTGTAGGCGATGGCCGTTGTGATATAATATTTCTGCTTTTCCACTTCTCATTTCCTCCTGAAATTCCATGAAATTTTCGTTATCGAAAAACTCTGTGGCCCGGGATTCCCAGAGTGCAAGAAAGAATCCTGCTTTGCAGGATTCTCCGCCTGCGGCGGGTCGCCTCGGCGACATATACCAATCCGCTGCAGTGCGATCCTCGCGAAGCGTTTTTTATCTCATAGGAACACAGTTTCCTATGAGATAAAAAAAACTCGTCCCCTCTTTTTGAGAAGACGAGTATAAAACCCGTGTTACCACTTCTGTTCGTCTCTGCCTCACAGCAGAAACCTCATCAGGTACAAGCTGAATACAGCCATATACCCTGCCGCTGTAACAGGCGGTCCTGTCGCTGCCTACTCTTTCTTTCAACAGCGCCTCTCAGAAGCCATCTTCCATCTGCTCCGTGCATATCCCTCTCAGCCTGGGAAATCTTTCCCCGGGATTTCTCTGTAATGCGGTCTGCGGATGTACTCTCTTCGTCCATGAGTTTTTCGCTATAGAAAATAGTAGCACACTTTGAGCGGTTTGTAAACGGAGATCCTTCTGATTTTCTAAATTTCTTCTTTCTCCCGTGTCTTTTCCTGTTTTATAGGTCACAGCCAGAAATAAGCATATATTTTTATAAAAAATTAATGGATTTTGAGAGCATTTTGTGCTATAATCCTAACATCATTTCTAAACAAATGTCAAAAAGCACAAACGCCATGTTCAAACGAGGCCTTCCGCCTCTCCTACTCCAGATAAAAGCACATATGTGCGAAGAACACACAAGGATAAACTGTTCCGTTTTATTTTCCGGGACAGAAAGAATCTTCTGCAGCTATACAACGCCCTCAATGGATCAGACTATCAGGATGAAGCTTCTATTGAGATCATCACGTTAGAGAACATCATCTACCTGGGTTATAAAAACGATATGGCCTTCCTTCTGGACTGGGTCATGTTCCTGGGAGAACATCAAAGTACCTGGAATCCCAACATGCCCTTAAGGGGACTTCTATATTTTTCCAGGCTGTATCAGGACTTTATTACAGCTAAAGGTTATGACCTGTATAAAAGCACCTTGATCCCCCTGCCCTGTCCTCAATACGTGGTATTCTACAATGGAACAGAACCCCGGCCAGACAGAGAGTTTCTTTTTCTGTCTGATGCATTTCAGATAAGGCAGGATGGCCCCAGTTTTCCTCTTCTCCCTTCTCTTGAATGCAGGGCTCTTGTACTGAACA
Source organism: Candidatus Blautia faecigallinarum (assembly GCA_019116385.1). Classification (GTDB taxonomy): domain Bacteria; phylum Bacillota; class Clostridia; order Lachnospirales; family Lachnospiraceae; genus Blautia_A; species Blautia_A faecigallinarum. The sequence goes on from DXBU01000101.1 coordinate 3,565, forward strand.
TCAACTATGGCCATAACCGGGAACTGATGGATAAATGTCGGCCTCTATGGGAATATTCCTGCTTCATACACTATGTCCGGGAAAATCTCCAGTCCGGCTTGCCCCCGGAAGGCTCTGTAGATCTGGCTGTACAGCGGTGCCTGAGGGAAAATATCCTGACAGATACATTGCGGGTACATAAGAAGGAGGTAGTGAGAATGTTTTTGGAAGAATACGATCAGGAATTGCATGAAAGAACCCTGCGCAGCGAAGGGCTTGAGGAAGGACGGGAGGAGATCGTCAGGCTGTTTCAGTTCCTTTTCCGGGATAACCGGGAGGAGGATCTGCGCCGTTCCGTAGAAAACAAAGAATTTCGGCAGCAACTGCTGAAAGAATATGGAATCATAAAATAACATGACAAGAAAATCCCCCAGCGTCCTTGCCGGGGGATTCTTATATTTAAAGATTCCTGTATGCTATTTAAAGATTAATAATTCTCCACTTTTCTTTCAAAGTATGCTCTCGGATGAGCGCATACCGGGCAGATTTCCGGAGCCTCTTCCGCTTCATGCACATATCCGCAGTTGCGGCACTTCCATCCAAGAGGAGCGTCTCCCTTAAAGGTCTTGTCAGCCTTGTAGGACTCCAGGAGCTTTTTATAGCGTCTCTCATGAGCGGCCTCTACCTTGGCAACGCCTTCGAACTTCACAGCCAGCTCTTCAAAACCTTCCTCTCTGGCTTCTCTTGCCATACGCGCATACATATCCGTCCACTCAAAGTTCTCGCCTGCCGCAGCGTCCTCAAGGTTCTCTGCGATATCATGGATCCCGTGGAATTCCTTGAACCACATTTTTGCGTGCTCTTTTTCCTGGTCCGCGGTTTCCAGATATAAGGCGGCAAGCTGCTCGTATCCTGCTTTCTTGGCAGCGGATGCATAATAAGTATATTTATTTCTCGCCTGGGACTCTCCTGCGAAAGCATCCATCAGGTTCTTTTCTGTTTTTGTTCCTGCATATTTAGACATCTTGTATTCCCCTTTCTCTTATTTTCTTTAAAAAAAGGGGCCTGAGGTGAAACTCAAGCCCTTTATTTTTTTATAAAAGATGCTTATAATAGATTAACCGAAGTATCTCTCCAGTAAGCCCTTGAATGCTTTTCCGTGACGGGCCTCGTCTCTTGCCATCTCGTGAACAGTGTCATGGATCGCGTCAAGGTTTGCTGCTTTCGCACGTTTTGCAAGGTCGAACTTGCCTGCGGTAGCGCCGTTCTCAGCGGCAACACGCATTTCCAGGTTCTTCTTGGTGCTGTCGGTCACTACTTCGCCTAAAAGCTCTGCGAATTTTGCAGCATGCTCTGCTTCTTCGTAAGCAGCCTTCTCCCAGTATAAACCGATCTCCGGATATCCTTCTCTATGAGCAACTCTGGCCATAGCAAGATACATACCAACCTCGGAGCACTCGCCTTCAAAGTTCGCTCTCAGGTCTGCAAGGATGTCTTCGCTGACGCCCTTAGCAACGCCTACCACATGCTCTGCAGCCCAGGTCATGTCGGATTCCTGCTTTGTGAATTTCTCTGCAGGAGCCTTACAGATCGGACATACCTCAGGAGCGGTCTCTCCTTCATAAACGTAACCACAAACACTACATACCCATTTAGCCATAGTTCATTCTCCTTTTCTTTATATAATTTTTTTGTTTTTAATAATAGTAATTATTACTATTTAAATTTAACATATTAATTTGGACTTGTCAAGTAAGATTTCCACTTTTTTTATTTTTTATACAGTCTTCGCAGGTCCCGAAAAAACGGATGCTGCAGCCGGTGATCCGGCCGTGGAAATTGTCCTCCGCCTGCTTCAGGAGCCTGTCGAAGCCCTCGCTTTCCAGGTCGCTGACCCTGCCGCACTCTGTACACATGAAGTGGCAGTGCTCGTCGGTCCTGGCGTCAAACCGGTCGGCGCCGCCGTAGCTTGCCAGCTTCTGGATCTCACCAATATCAGCTAAAAGAGAAAGATTTCGATATACGGTCCCAAGGCTGATATTGGGATAAATATTTTTCATATTTTCGTAAACCATATCCGCCGTAGGATGGTCCTTCCTTGACATGAGGAATTCTTTAATGGATTCCCTCTGGCGGCTGTACTTCAATGCTGCCAAAATGTCTCCTCCTCTCTTTAAATAATAATAATCATTACTGATATCATCATAGTAATATATTGGAGAAGATTTGTCAAGTATTTTTTCAGGCCGCCGCTGCACCAAGCGCCTCTCCAAGACGGTTATAGATCGTCACCGCGTCCTGCACATGAAGAGCACTCCCGGAGGCTCCAGGCGCACCTGCAGTAACTAAAATGTATTCCCGGTCTCCCATTCGCGCATAGCTTGCAAGGCAAAGACCGGCGTCACTGGTATACCCTGTCTTTCCGCCCAGTATCTCTCCGCCTGTTACCGCAGGATCCGGCAGTTCATTAAAAAGGGTACTGTAATAAGTGATCCCGTCCGGATGGACATTGGTAGGCGGAGTAGAATGGTAAGGACTTTCTATGATCTCACGGAACGTATCGTTTCGGATCGCGTATTTTAAAAGGACCGCGATGTCTTCCACGGTGCTGTAATGGTCCGGATCATGAAGACCTGTACTGTCGCAGAAATGGGTATCATCCATTCCCAGTTTTTCCGCCTTTTTATTCATCATATCCACAAAGGCCTCCTCAGAACCCGCAATATGATCTGCCAGGGCAAGACAACATTCCGCTCCTGAAGGAAGCAGAACACCGTAGAGGAGGTCAATTACCCTGACTGTTTCTCCCGGCTCAAAGCCAGCCCGGGTCGCATCCTGTGCATAAAGGCCGTCCACCATATCGGAGGTAAGGGTGATCCCCCGTTCCAGGTCCTCCACTTCTTCAATAGCCAGGATCGCTGTCATGATCTTTGTCATAGAGGCCGGATAAATCCTTTCTTTGGCGTTGTTCTCTCCAATGATCTTGCCTCCTTGGGCCTGCATGAGTACTGCATAAGGACTGTTTATGCCGCTTAAATCCAAATTCCTTACAATGGGTCTTTGAAAGCTTAACAACCAATCCTTCACGCCCTTATTCCAGCCGATAACCACCACCAGCGTGAGGATCACAAGGATTTCTACGATCCCACAGATAAGAAGCCTGATCCCATTTCCTTTCCGTTTCTTTTGTCTGCGTTTTCTGGCTGCCAATCTTGTTCCTCTTTTCTGTCTTACAAAAGATAATCCGGAAGATCATCGGTTATTCTGATGGGACGGTTCGCCTTTTCAGCCTCTCCGGACGTCTTGTCTTTCAAAAACACTACCTGAAGTTCTTCTGAATTCATCGGTGTGAGCACCGATGTCTTTACCTCCTTGGAAGGGGTTGTTTTTGTTGTTTTGGATGCTGTTTTTTTGGTTTCCGCACTTGCGGCCCGTTTGATGCTTGCTTTACCTACCGACACGATCCATTACCTCCTTTGCCAGTTCTGTGTATTCTTTAGCGCTCCTGCTGCTTTTCTTATATTCTACTACAGGAGCGCTGGAATCCTGTGCCCATTCTATGGAGCTGTCCACTCGGATATACGTATCCAAAAGAGAAATGTCCTCCATATCCTGCAGGATCTCTAAAGTCTGCTTAAAATATCCTTTTCTGGTGTCCGCCTTGGTGATCACCACTCCCAGCACCTCAAGGGCCGGGGTGATCTCCTTTACTTCGTTCAGGAAATCAAACATATTGGCAAGACCAAACATTCCCCAGGGGCTGGCCTCCACCGGCACGAGCACCTGATCAGAGGCGCACAGAATGTTCATCACCCAGCCACCCAGGGTGGGCGGCGCGTCAATAAGTATATAATCATACACCTGGGAATCTTTGATCTTTTGAAGACATTTTTTTAAAATAAATTCTCTCTGCCATTTGGTAAAAAGTTCATATTCTATGGAACTCATCTGGGTAGATGAGGGAATCAGATCCAGATTTTCATAGGGGGTATGTACTATAAAATCTGTCAGGTCTTCTTGTTTTCCTATGGCATGATAGAGATTTTTATCTCCTGCTGCCATCCGCAGCACATCTTCTTCTGAAAAAAAAGAAAGGGAAAGGTTCAGCTGCATATCTCCGTCCACCAGAAGCACTTTTTTTCCCATCCTGGCCATAGCGGCGCCTACATTGGAGCAAGTTGTAGATTTTCCGCTTCCGCCTTTGTTATTTGCGAAGCAAATCGTCACTGTTTTTTTCATGACTGCCTCCCTTTTCTGACATTTTCTATGCCTTTCATTATAATACAGCTTTTTACCAAAAACAACCGTGTTCTCTCCTTCGAAAGAATATAAAAAGGGCATGTTCCGGGGAAAAATAAGTCTTTCCCCAGGACATGCCCTCTCTTTACAATCTATTATGCCAGCTTCATCGGGTTGATCTTCACGCCTGGTCCCATGGTAGGAGCAATGGTGACACTTCTTAAGAACTGTCCCTTCAGTGCGCTTGGTCTAGCCTTGATGATGGCATCCATCAGCGTCTGGAAGTTGTCGCTTAACTGTTCCTCAGTAAAGGATGCTTTACCGATCGGAACATGGATAATGTTGGTTTTGTCAAGACGGTACTCAATTTTACCGGCTTTGATATCGTTTACCGCTTTTGTAACGTCCATAGTTACAGTACCAGCTTTGGGGTTCGGCATTAAGCCTTTTGGTCCGAGTACACGGCCCAGACGGCCTACGATACCCATCATGTCAGGTGTTGCAACAACTACGTCGAAATCCAGCCATCCTTCGTTCTGGATCTTCGGGATCAGTTCCTCTGCTCCCACGTACTCTGCACCTGCTGCTTTTGCTTCCTCTGCTTTTGCATCTCTTGCGAATACTAATACGCGAACGGTTTTTCCAGTTCCATGAGGCAGAACAACTGCGCCACGGATCTGCTGGTCAGCATGACGTCCATCGCAGCCTGTACGGATATGCACTTCGATGGTCTCATCAAACTTAGCAACAGCAGCTTTCTTTACTAAGCTGATCGCTTCTGCGGTATCATATAATGTTGCGCGGTCAACTGCTTTGGCAGCTTCCACGTATTTCTTTCCTCGTTTCATTTCTATAACCTCCTGTGGTGTTCGCGGGAATCTCCCTCCCACTTCTATTTGTAATTCCTCTGCTATGCTTCGTAGTTATTCTCAGTCTACGACTTCGATTCCCATACTTCTTGCAGTACCAGCGATCATGCTCATAGCTGCTTCGAGGGATGCTGCATTTAAGTCTTTCATCTTCAGCTCTGCGATTTCCTGGATCTGAGCTTTTGTTACTTTTGCAACCTTGGTCTTGTTGGGCACGCCGGAACCGGATTTGATGTTTGCAGCTTTCTTCAGAAGAACTGCTGCCGGCGGAGTCTTGGTTATGAAGCTGAAACTTCTGTCTGCGTAAACAGTGATCACAACCGGGATGATCAGATCGCCCTGGTCTGCTGTTCTTGCATTAAACTCTTTTGTAAACTGAACGATATTTACACCATGCTGTCCAAGTGCTGGACCTACTGGCGGTGCTGGAGTTGCTTTTCCAGCGGGAATCTGTAATTTGATATATCCTGTTACTTTCTTTGCCATTTTCGGCACCTCCTATGTGGTATTGGCGGGGGTTTCTTCCCTCCCACGAGTTACATCTTCTTGATTTCTGCGAAACTTATTTCTACCGGCGTTTCGCGGCCAAACAGTTCAACATTGATGGTGACTACCTGCTTCTGAAGATTGATGGATGAGACAACGCCTGTGGTATCTTTCCATGCTCCTCCGGTAACAACAACCATGTCGCCTTCACTGAAGTCGACCTGAATGTTTTCTTCCTTAATGCCAAGGGGACGCATTTCCTCCTCGGTCAAAGGAACCGGTTTGGATCCCGGACCTACAAACCCGGTAACTCCTCTGGTATTGCGCACAACATACCATGTGTCATCGTTCATCACCATATTGAGAAGCACATAACCCGGAAACATCTTTTTTTGAACTTGCTTGGCAGTTCCGTTTTTCATTTCCACTACGTCCTGAAGCGGAACGCGGACTTCCAAAATCTGGTCTTCCAGGTGTCTGTTTTCAATTGTCTTTTCAATGTTGGCTTTTACT
>DXBU01000102.1 GCA_019116385.1 Candidatus Blautia faecigallinarum
GGCTTCATATTGTGTTAAAATAGAACTGATCAAAAATTTCAGATAGCAGCCCGGATTTATCAGGACGGGTTTATGTATAATAACGTAAAAATACCACAGCACAGGAGAACAAACATGATCAGGATCGCTATCGTAGATGATGAAGAATCCTTCCGGGACAGGATCGAAGAGATTGCGTCCGGCGCCCTGAGCGGGGAAGAGGCAGAAACAGAGATAAAAAAATACCCTGACGGCGTCTGCTTTTATGAAGCAGTCAGCGCCGGAGAGACTTTTGATATCCTGCTGGCGGATATCCAGATGGCCGGTATGGACGGGATGGAGCTGGGCCGGAAGATACGGAGAGAGAATCCGGGATTGTATATCATCTTTGTCACCTCTTATGAGGAGTATGCGGCGGAGAGCTACCGCATCGATGCATATCAGTATATCCTTAAGCAGGATCTGAAAAGCCGCCTGCCCGGGGTGCTCCGGGAATTGGCGGGAAAGCTTTCGGATCGGGAGCGTGCTTTCCGGATCCTGGGGACCGGGGCTGAAAAAGCAAAGATCCCCTATGGTGACATTTTGTATCTTTATAAATCCAAAGGCGCAAAATATGTGAATTATGTCACCGAAGAGGGGATTTACCGGGAACGCATCTCCCTGGATACCCTTTTAAAAGAACTGGATACCCGCATTTTTCTGCCGGTGGAACGGGGATATGTGGTAAATATGCAGCGGATCCGCAGGATCAGCGGGGATACCCTCTACCTGGAAAAAGGATACGAGGTACAGGTGAGCAGAGCCCGCCTGGCAAAGGTGAAGCAGGAGATCAGCCGCTGCTGGGGAGAAAACGCATAATGGCAGAGATCATAAAATGGACGGCAGATACGCCGGCTTTCTGGATCCTTCTGGAGATTCTGGAGACAGCGCTGTATTTTTATCTGGTCTGCGGGCTTCTTCCAAATATCAGAGACATGGGAAGGAAAGAAAAAACCATCCTGTATACAGTATTTGCTGTTACAGTATGCCTGGCCGCCGCGAAATACCGGATCGGTTCTGCCTTCAGCAGTCTGGCATTTTTTTACGGAATCCTTCTCCTTATACTGGGTACCTGGATCGCTTACAGGAAAAACCTGTTGCTGATCTGCGGGCTTGTTATGGCTTATAATTCTTTCATCCTGCTCCTGATTTATTTGTCAGCGTTTGTATTGTCTCTTTTGGCATCCGGTACGAAGGTTCCGGTATTGAACCGGCTCCTTGCAGATGGGGGTTCCAATGCGATCTTTTGTCTGCTCCGCCTGTGCGTGCTGGCCCTTCTTTTTCCGTTTGTAAAGAGGCTGCGGCGCAGGGAAATCTCCGGACGGATCCGGGAATATGAAAAGCTGCTGCTTATCCTGGGGATCATCCTTTCTGTCCTTGTGCTGGAATACCAGAACGTTCTGGAATACGGCTTTTATTATCTGCCTGTCAGTATCCCGGCAGTAACGGACGCCCTTCGGAACAGTCTTTTAAGCCTGGTGACATCGGCAGTTCTTTTGGCGGCGGCCGGGATCCTGCTCTTTAAGAACAGGATTATCCGCAATGAAAACAATCTTCTGCTTATGAAAGATGAAATGGAACAGCAGAAATATCAGGAGATACGCGGGGCTGTAGAGAAAAACAGGGAACTGGTACACGATGCAAAAAACCATTACCTTCTGATCCGGGAATACTTAAGGAGCAAAGACTATGAGAGCCTGGAAAACTATGTGACCGGTCTTCAGGAAAATTTTGTAAGGACAGATTCCTGGGTGTATACAGGAAATCACGTGCTGGATCTGATCCTGGGACAAAAACGGATGATCGCAGAGAAGAAAGGGATTTTCTTTGAGATCCAGGCGATTCCCCTATCAAGACTGCCTTTTCAGGAACGGGAGCTATGTTCCCTGTTCGGAAATCTTCTGGACAACGCCATTGAAGCCTGTGAAAGAGTAACGGAGAAAGAGGAAAAAGACCGGGAAGGGGAAGAAAGACCCGCCAGGAAGATCCAGGTAAAAATCCAGCAGCGCGGCCAGATGCTTTTTGTGGAGATTGTCAACAGTACGGACCAGATACCAGAGCAGAAGAACCGAAGATTCCTTACAAGAAAGAAAAATCCATCCCTGCACGGATATGGATTGAAAAGCGTAGAAAGGATCGTGGAGGAGCATGAGGGCGTGATCTCCTACGAAGCAAAGGACGGCCACTTTAAGGCGACGGTTGTTTTTTTTGACGTAGAATAAAATAAATAATGATGTCCAGAATAAATACCATTCATGTCCACTCCCTTGCAGGTGCTTTTCGGGCCCTGTATGATAAAGTCAGAAGAAAGGAGCGTGGACACTTATGAGGACAAGGAATGTGTACCGGCCGGCAGCAATGCTCTTTCTTGCTGCCGGTATTGTTTTGCTTTCCGGCTGCCAGGAAACGCCGGAGGAAAGCGCGGTGGTAAGCCGGGCGGAGGGCCTGAGTGAAGATGCGGCCGCAGAACCTCTTAAGGAAGGAGAGACACAGACCATTGAGCTCCCTGCAAAGTGGGAAGAGACAAAGAAATGGAACGATGACCGGTGGATCTTTCAGGCGGACATGGCCCTGGAACCCATTGAGACAGGAAATCTGCCGGTGGTAGAGATGGAACCCTACGCCATATCCCAGGAGGAACTGGAAAAGCTGACCGCGTACTTTGCGGACGGCAGGGAGCTTTATGTGCCAAAGCCGGATTCCAGGGAAGATTATCAGAAGAAGCTGGATCGGATCCAGAACATGGAAGGGGTTTATTCCGTCTATACCATCGATGTTTTATTAAGCGATGAAACCCGTATGCTTCGGGAAGGGCTGGAACTGGCCACGCCGGAGGCAGAATTGACCGATCAGAAGGCAGAAGTGCGCTTTGGACCGAGAGAGATGGATCCGGCGGAAGCCGCCACGTATAAGGACTACTATTCCGATGAAATAGAGACTTATGACCGGGATCTGTATTTTTCCGCAGAT
>DXBU01000103.1 GCA_019116385.1 Candidatus Blautia faecigallinarum
CAAGACAACTGCTAGCTATCTCTCGTTTACTGTTGGTTCGAAAACCGTTCTTTGAATTAATAAAAGAATTTTCGAAGATCGTATGTGTCTCACTGTTCAGTTATCAAGGTCCCTGTCTTTCCATCAGCAAGACAGCTCAATGATGTTAGCATATCTTGCAGATTTTGTCAACAGTTTTTCTTCTTTTTTTCAGAAGAAAACGGAGAAGGAGGGATTTGAACCCTCGCGCCGCTATTAACGACCTACTCCCTTTCCAGGGGAGCCCCTTCGGCCAGCTTGGGTACTTCTCCAAATTGCCCTAATTTTTGTCCGTCGCTTTCGTGACAGTCTTAAATATTATATATATTCAAGCTATGTTTGTCAAGCATTTTTTAATTTATTTTTTTGCTCAACAAGCGGAGAGGGTGGGATTCGAACCCACGCGCCCTTGCGGACAAACGGTTTTCAAGACCGCCTCGTTATGACCACTTCGATACCTCTCCAGGCCTAATCTGACAGTCTTTTCAACCTGTTCTCTGTCAGCGCAAAATGTATTTTATCATCATTCATTCTATGTGTCAATACAAAAAATCAGTTTTTACCAGTTTTTTTGCGCCGCTTTTTTTCTCTCATTTTTCATCCAAAAATGCTTCTGCCACGGCAATATCCTCAGGAGTAGTTATCTTGATATTCTGATAAGAACCTTCTGCCAGGCAAACTTTTACCCCCGTCTCCTGTTCCACTACCATCGCATCATCGGTAACGAAGGTCATATCCTTCTTTCGCATACTCTCGTGGGCTTTCCGGATCAATGAATATTGAAAGATCTGGGGAGTCTGAATCATCCAGACGTGGTTTCTGTCAGGGGTCTCCTTTACACATCCCTCAGCATCCGCCAGCTTAACCGTATCTTTTGATGGCATCCCGATCACACAAGCACCCGTTTTTCTGACACCGGCCAGTCCCCTTTTTAAAATTTCTTCTGTAATAAAAGGCCTTGCTCCGTCATGGATAAATACATAATCGCAGTCTGTGCAAGCCATAAGTCCGGCATAAACAGAATCGTAGCGTTCTTTGCCTCCAGGTACGATCTTCTTTACTTTTGTAAAGCCATAGGTGTCTGCAATTTTTTCCCGGCAGTAAGAAAGATAGGTTTCCTCTGTTACCAGAACGATCTCCTGGATCAGGGGGCTTTCCTGGAAGCAGCGGAGCGAATAATACAAAACCGGATATCCTCCGATCTTAAGAAATTGTTTCCGCACGCTGGTTCCCATTCTAGTGCCTTGTCCCGCAGCCAAAACGATCGCGGTACATTTTTCCATAGTCCTTTCACCTCCATACCTGCTCATTTATACAGGCTCATCGCTCTCCCAGGCGCAGATTCGGCATAGCATTCAGATCCCATCCGTGACGGGTCCCTTTTTTGTATTCATAGTAGGCGGCCGCTCCGATCATAGCCCCATTATCTGTACAGAAAATGGGCGACGGATGATAAAAGGCAAATCCATTTTTATCGCATGCCTCTTTCATTGCCTTCCGAAGGGTTCCATTTGAAGCAACGCCTCCTGCGATGGCGATCTTGTTCATATTGTGATCCTTTGCAGCAAGAATGGTGTGTTCCACCAGAACATCCACCACCGCTTTTTGAAAGGAAGCCGCTATATCAGCTCTATTTATCTCTTCCCCTTTCATCTGGGCGCTGTTCAGATAATTCAGCACCGCAGACTTTACGCCGCTGAAGCTGAAATCATAAGGGCAGTTTTCTATTTTTGCTCTGGGGAAACTGATGGCTTCAGGGTTTCCTTCTTTCGAAAGCTTATCGATCTTTGGTCCTCCCGGATACCCCAGTCCAATGGCTCTGGCTACCTTATCAAAGGCTTCTCCTGCCGCGTCATCTCTGGTCCGTCCCAGGATCTCAAACTCACCGTAATCTTTCACGATCACCAGATGGGTATGTCCCCCGGAAACGATCAAGCAGAGAAAAGGCGGCTCAAGATCTGGATGCTCAATATAGTTTGCGCTGACATGCCCTTCTATATGATGAACCCCGACCAGGGGCAGATTTTTCCCATAGGCGATGGCTTTAGCCTCTGCAACCCCTACCAGAAGGGCCCCCACCAGGCCAGGACCATAGGTAACGCCCACCGCATCCAGATCATCCAGGGTTACCTTAGCTTCCTTCAAAGCTTCTTCGATCACCTGATTGATCTTTTCTATATGTTTACGGGAGGCGATTTCCGGCACCACACCTCCATACAGCTTATGGAGCTCGATCTGTGAAGAAATAACATTGGAAAGAACTGTCCTTCCGTTTTTCACAACAGCTGCTGCGGTTTCATCACAGGAACTCTCGATCGCAAGGATCAATGTATCTTCCATAATAACCTCCTAACTGCAAAACCACGGTTTTATTCCTCTTCAAAATTTAATTCCATACTTTTTCCATCTTTACCTGGATAGGCATTGGGAAAAATCCTGCGTACTTCTTCCATAAAATCGTCCGGCCGGATCAGGGAAGGACTGTAATGGGTAAGCCAAAGTTCCTTAACTTCCGCCTCTTTGGCCAGCACTGCCGCCTCTTTAAAAGTCATATGCTTATAGCCTTTCGCCTTGTCCGCCTTATCCTCTTCACCGTACATCCCCTCGCATATAAAAAGATCAGAGTCTGCAGCATTTTTCAAAATAGATTCGGTTGGGCGGGTATCTGTAGTATAAGTGACTTTGATTCCCTTTCTCGCTGGCCCCAGCACCATATCCGGAGTATAAATTCTTCCTTCCTCTTCGATGGTCTGCCCCTTTTGAAGGGGATTCCAGAACTTCAGGGGAATCTCCTGCTCTTTGGCCCTTTCCGGGGAAAACTTTCCATTGCGGAGGATTTCCAAGGTGTAGCCATAGCAGAGGACGTTATGGTTTACCTTAAAGGCGGTGATCCGGTAACCGTTTATTTCCAGCATCTGGCTGGCTCCGGAAAGCTCTATATAGCGGATCTCAAAGGGCAGTTCCGGGGCGATCACCCGCAGGGCAGACACTACCCGTTCCAGTCCCTTGGGGCCGATCAGGGTAAGCGGCTCCGTCCGGTCCGCATTTCCCATCGTAAGAAGAAGACCCGGAAGCCCGCTGATATGGTCTCCATGATAATGGGTAAAGCAGATCACGTCTATGGGTTTAAAGCTCCACCCCTTTTCCTTAATGGCAATCTGCGTTCCTTCCCCGCAGTCGATCAAAAGGCTGCTTCCATTATACCGGGTCATCAGGGCAGTAAGCCATCTTTTAGGCAGCGGCATCATACCGCCGGTTCCTACTAAACAAATATCTAACATAATCTTTTTCACCTTCTAGTCATAAGAATTGCGTCTTCCACAGGGTTGGTGTAATACTTTTTCCGGATGCCGTCTATTTGAAAGCCCAGGCGTTTATATAAATTCAAAGCCCTATGATTTCCTTCACGGACTTCCAGATGGACAGCTGTGATCCCCTGCATCCCGGCCAGCCGCAGCATCCCTTCCATAAGGAAATGCCCGATCCCCTCTCTCTGCCGTTCTCTCCGCACAGCCACATTGGTGACCTCCCCCTCATCCAGTACCATGAGAAGGCCGCAGTACCCAAGGATCTCTCCTTTTTCCTCCACTACGAGGAACATAGAATCGTCCCTGGTCAGGAAAGTAAAATATCCTTCCCTGGTCCAGGGAACTGCAAACAAATCCTGTTCTATTTCCATAACCTGATCCAGATCGTCTATGAGCATCTCCCGAAGGATCATTGTTTACCCTCCCTGGCCAGCCTTTCTCTTTCTGCCTGGGAAAGGCGCAGATATTCTGGTGCATGATCCCTTGCCGCCTGTACCCGGCCCATGGGATCGGCCCCGGCAAGGTGATCCTTATAGTATTTCATTCCGAGCACTGCCACGGCTCCTGCCCTTTGCTTATTCACATGGGCAGGTGCAAAAGAAATCTCCGTCCGCATCGTCCGCAGGATCACATCCTTATAGACAGGAACGCCATCGCCCAAAAACGTAACCGGTTCTTTATATTCTTCCAGCATCTCAAGGATTTCGGTAACCGGAACTGCCATCTGTTCCTTCCGCACTTTCAGTTCATGGTTTTCATAAGCGTAAATACCTGTATAGACCTGACTTCTCCTGGCGTCCATCATCGGACAGATCAGGCCCTTCGTATCATATAAATTAAAGGCAAGAGCTTCCAATGTAGGCACAGCTACAATGGGTTTATCAAGAGCAAGTCCAAGTCCCTTGGCGGTTGCAGAGCCGATCCGAAGGCCGGTAAAAGAGCCCGGGCCTGCGGCCACTGCGATCGCATCCACAGTTTTTAAATCCAGTTCTGTCATCTTTCCGATCTCGTCCAGCATAGGCAGCAGGGTCTGAGAATGGGTCTTTTTATAATTCACCGTATACTCCCCAAGAAGCGTCTCATCCTCCACAATTGCCACAGACGCTACAATGCCGGAACTGTCCAGCGCTAATATTTTCATACTATGTCTCCTTTTATCGTGATCCGGCGGTAATCAAAGCCTTGCTCCAGATCTTTTTCTATAAGAACCTGGATCCGATCCGGAGGCAGGATCTCCTCGATCAGCTGTGCCCATTCGATCAGGCATACCCCTTGTCCGAAGAAATAGTCATCGTATCCGATCTCCTCCATCTCTTCAATATCACCGATCCGGTATACATCAAAATGATAGAAGGGCAGCCTGCCCTCCTCGTAAATCTGTATAATAGTGAAGGTAGGGCTGCTTACCGGCTCTGTAATGCCAAGGCCCGCTGCCACACCCTGGGTGAACACGGTCTTCCCCACCCCTAGTTCTCCTGTAAGGGTATAAATCTGTCCCGGAACTGCAGCCTCTCCGATTTTTTTGCCCAATTCAAAGGTTTCCTTTGGGCTTCTTGTCTCAATTACCATTTTCTTTCCAACCTTTACATTTTGTTCTTTGCATATTATAATAGAGCGAACAGTGAAATACAATACTTTTTCAAAAGGAGAGAAAATACTATGGCAAATCCAATCGTTACCATTACCATGGAAAACGGCGATGTGATGAAAGCGGAACTCTATCCCGATATTGCTCCAAATACGGTAAACAATTTTATCAGTCTTATAAAAAAAGGCTTTTATGACGGACTGATCTTTCACCGGGTGATCAATGGCTTCATGATCCAGGGCGGCTGTCCGGACGGAACCGGCATGGGAGGCCCCGGATACAATATTAAAGGAGAATTTTCCAAAAACCGCTTTGTAAACGAACTGAAGCATACGCCCGGCGTTCTTTCTATGGCCAGAGCCATGCATCCGGATTCCGCCGGAAGCCAGTTTTTTATCATGCACAAAGCCGCGCCTCATTTGGATGGAAGCTACGCCGCATTCGGCCAGGTCATTGAAGGAATGGATGTGGTAGACCGGATCGCTGAAGAAGACACGGACTACAGCGACAGACCTCTTGACGAACAAAAGATCAAATCCATGACTGTGGAAACCTTTGGCACAGAATATCCTGAACCAGAAAAATGCTGATCTAAAAACAGGTACCGCCCCTTGCCGGAGCGGCACCTGTTTTTTATTCTATACTGCTCTCTTCTGTTCCATCTGCAGCAGTCTCCTCTCCACTTTCTGATCCGGTTCCGTCCGTACCGTCTGACACGATACCGTCCGTACTGTCTGATACGGTGCCGTCTGAAGAGGTCTCATCTGTAGTCTCTTCGGAAGTTTTCTCTTTCTGCTGGTAAGGTTCTATGCCAATACTGGTGGCAATAAATTCCGCATAGGGAGCCTGTGCTTCGGGTCTTAAATGGATGCCGTCATTGTAGAACCATTCCGGATGGGAGGATGCGTAACCCGCCCAATCGATGATCTCCATGTTCGGGTTTGCCTGTTTCAATTCCTGTATGGATTCATTGGACTCGTCCTGCCACTGGAGATACATTCCATACGCAGTAACCCAGTACACATTTCGGTCTGAAGGCAGGGCATTCAGCAATGCCTGTCCCTGTTCTACTGTGAACGGGCCGTTGGTGCCCAAAGCGATCACTACTGTTTTTCCTAAGTTTTCGCTCTGCTCCAATTCCTGTACCACTTCAACGCCATCCAGTACCTGGCGTGATTCCACCGCATCGATGACGCAATCTGGTATCGCCTCCTCAAGAGCCGGCGCAGCTCCCAGCATAACCGAGTCGCCGATGGCAGTAACAAAATCAATCGCCTCTTCCTGACGCTGGCGCTCCAATCTCTCCTTTTCTGCCTGTTCCAGGGCCCGCTGATTCCTTTCCAGTTCCTGTTGGAGTTCCAGCTGCTGCTGGCGTTTTTCCGCCGCACTCATTGCCGTCATCACATGGTAAAGACCCCAGGCGCAGAAAGAAACGGTGACCGCCATCATAACGCCATAGACAACACGTCTGCGGGCTGAAGCAGTGCTTTTCCAGATGGTATTTCCATTATGTACCAATTCAAATACCATTACAGAAACCAAAAGTGTAAGCACGATCACAAGGATCGTAGAAAGGATCACGTTGTCTATGCCTAAATTCTTTATAAAGAACAAGATCGGATAATGGAGCAGATAGATTTCATATCCTCTTTTTCCCAGCCAGCTAAGGGGCGCCACATCCAGCCATTTTCCCACAGGCAGCCATGGATTCACAAGAAGGCTTACCAGCCAGCATGCCATAAAACTGAATGCGATCATACCGATCCGGTATACAGCCGCCATCTGCCCGTCCAAAAATATCAGCATCAGACAGCTTAAAAGGGCAAGCACGGCAAACTCTGTCATAAAGATCCGTTTCTTTTTCACAGGCAGTTTTCGGTTCCGGGCTTTTCGATACCGCATTCCGGCCATAACGCCCATCATCAAAGAAAAGAATCTTGTATCCGTGCCATAGTATACTCTGGTCACATCCTTTGCAGGATTAAACAGGATCTCCAAAAGCAGGACCGAAACCAAAAGCGGTACCAGAATGACCAGACCGCTGTAGTCTTTCCATTTCTTCCTTATAAAATGATAAAGAAGAAACAACAGCGGCCAGATCAGATAGAACTGCATTTCGATCGCCAGAGACCAGATATGCAGAAACGGTGAGGTATTATTGATCCTGGTAAAGTAGGATGCATTCTGAGAAATCTGCCAATAGTTGTTATATCCAAACAGGATACTTGCGATCTCCCCCCGGATGCCGTCCAAAAGCTTTGGCATGGCAATGGCCATAACGCCTGCTGCCGAAAACACCATGATCAGCAGCTGAGGATAAATCCTTTTTATTCTTTTCTTATAATAATTCAGGACACTAAATCTCCCATTTTTCCAATCCCGCTTGCTGCCTATGGCAGTAAGATAGCCGGAAAGGATAAAAAACAGAATAACTCCAAGATAGCCTCCCTTAAAATTATTGGGGAAGGCATGATAAAAAAACACGCACAAAACCGCAATTCCCCGAAGCCCATCCACCCCCTGAAGATGGAAGCCTCCTTGTCCTGCGGCATGACTTCTTATTTGATTTTTTGTTTTATTCACGGTAACTTCTTCTCCCCTTGTATGACTGGTATCTCATCGGACGTTCCTCGTTATGCTTTTGGATATTCGTTGCACAAAAGCCGGTAAGGCGGTTCATCCTCCTCGATCTTTGGAAATCTTCCCATGGGTTCATAAAAACGGTTATCCGTGTTGTCGTCGTTGCACATAGATACTTCCCCTAAAAGGACCGGGCCGCTGCCTGGTTCTACCTCAAAATCATGATACATGTAGGGATAAATACTGATGGATTCTCCCGGTGTCAGCCGGATCTGGGTTCCTGCCGGCACCACCATTTCCCGTCCGTCACAATGTACGGTAACCGGCGTATCCGCAAATTTCTCGTCTTTTGTAGAATTGTATACGCGGATCAGCACATTGCCTCCGCCTCTGTTGATGATATCTTCCATTTTTGTCCAATGAAAATGCATGGGAGAAGTCTGGCCTTCTCTGATATAGAGAAGCTTTTCTGCATAGGTCTTTGTATATTTATCCATCTTCGTATTTCCATTTCGGATGGTGATCAGGGAAAATCCCACCTCATCAAATTTTCCCAGGCCGTAATCCGTAATGTCCCAGCCTAACATATTGTCCCGGATCTCGTCATATTCATGGCCTTTTTCCTTCCATTCTTCCGGTGTAAAATTACAAAAAGGAGGAAGCGCAAAGCAATGCTTGTTTATCATGGCTTCCATCTCTTTTAATGCTCGATTGATTTCTGATCGTTTCATACTGTTTGGTACCTCCCGCTTTCTTTCTATTGTAAATAAGATTTATTTGTCAAATACCAGGATCTCTCCCTCTGCCTGGGCAAAAAAAACATCTTTCAGCTTTTTTAAGGAAGCCCGGCCGTTTGTGCCCTCTGTGATGGCTTTTTCTGTTTCCCGCTGATCTGCAGAGGGAACCAAAAGAGTCAGTTCTACCCGGTCTGTATATTGGGCATCCAGGACCGGCAGCTTCTTTTCCCCTGCGATATACTGGATCTTTCCGATCCCTGTATAATCGGTGGTCACCTGAAGGGAAATGCCATGGATCTTTTCTATGATGCAGCTGTTATTAAGTCCCTCCTGGACAGCCTTGGAATAGGCCCGCACAAGACCTCCGGTTCCTAAAAGAGTACCGCCAAAATACCTGGTCACCACTACGGCTGTATTATAAAGTTCTTCCCCCAGGATCACATCCAGCATGGGCCGCCCTGCCGTTCCCGAGGGTTCCCCATCATCGCTGCATCTGGTATACTCCCTGTTTGGCCCCACAGAATACACATAGCAGTTGTGTGACGCATCCCAATATTTTTTTCTCATTTCTTCGATAAAGGCAAGGGCTTCTTCTTCTTTTTCCACAGGACGGACAGTGGCAATGAATCTTGATTTTTTTTCAATGATCTCTCCTTCGCCGCCTTTAAAAACAGTTTTATATCTTTCGGGCATGCCAAGCGCCTCCTTGTCTCGTAGTCAAACTGTGGATTACAGATTCCCCTTTTCCTTCGGATATAATGAGGATATTAACCGCGGTTTTTCCACATGGTGTCGAAAAGTCTCGGATAATCGTTTATATTTTACATTTTCAAAGCACTTTCTGTCAATCCTAAGTACAAATTATATTTAATATGTTTTTCCGGATACTGAAAAAATTATTTTTAGCGCTTTTCCAAAGGAAAATGTGAAGTTTTTATTTTGGGGTTTATTTACTTATTTTTATTTGATATAATGGAACGGATTATAAAGGAGGAATAACATGAAATACGGAAAAAAATCGACCGAAAAGAAACGGAATGCCTTGATCTCCCGTTCATCCATGATGGGAAAAAGAGCTCATGTTTCCTTTATCCGAGTTTTATTCCTGTCGCTGATCGCCGTCTGTGTGGTCGGTGTATGCCTGGGGGTGGGCGCTTTTATAGGCGTCATAGACAATGCACCGGACGTAGATGATATCGATATCATGCCTCTGGGATATGCTACCTTTTTATATGACGATGAAGGGAATCAGCTCCGGCAGCTCAATGCCCCCGACTCCAACCGTCTTCCCGTATCCATCGACCGTATTCCGGAAGATCTTCAGCATGCTGTGGTAGCTATCGAGGACGAACGATTCTATGAGCACAACGGAATTGATGTAAGGGGTATCCTTCGTGCTTTTGTAAACGGCGTCTCCGACGGAGAATTTAATGAGGGCGCAAGTACCATCACCCAGCAGCTTTTGAAAAATAATGTCTTTACCAATTGGACCAACGAGACTACCTGGCTGGAACGTTTCACCCGAAAATTCCAGGAACAGTATCTCGCGATCCAGGTAGAAAAAAAGATCAATGACAAGCAGGTCATCCTGGAAAACTACCTGAATACCATCAACCTGGGCGCCGGTACATACGGCGTACAGGCAGCGGCACGGCAGTATTTCAATAAAGATGTGTGGGATCTGAACCTTTCAGAGTGTGCCACCCTTGCAGGGATCACCCAGAACCCCACCAAATATAACCCCATCGAAAATCCCGAACAGAATGCCCAGAGACGGCAGGAAGTCCTGGAGCACATGCTGGATCAAGGCTATATCACCCAGCAGGAGTATGATGAAGTGATAAATGACGATGTGTATTCCCGTATACAGGCAGCCCAGGAGGCAACATCCAGTACAAGGAATACCGTATATACCTACTTTGAAGATGAGCTCATCGACCAGATCATCAACGACCTGATGCGGTACAAAGGCTACACCAGGACCCAGGCCCAGAATACCCTGTACAGCGGGGGCCTGCGGATCGAGACTACCTTGGATCCCGATATCCAGGCCATCCTGGATGAAGAATACGCAGATCCTTCCAATTATCCGGAATATGTACAGTATGCTCTGGATTATGCCCTGACAGTGACCAATCCCCAGGGCGAGGAAGTAAATTACAGCAAAGAAATGCTGCAGCTGTATTTCCAGAATGAGGATCCTTCCTTTGATCTGCTCTTTGATTCTCCAGAAGAGGGACAGACCTATGTAGACCGGTATAAGCAGTCCATCCTCGCCGATGGAAGCAAAGTGGTTGCGGAACGTGTTAATTTTGCACCTCAGCCCCAGTCTTCTATGAGCGTCATTGACCAGCATACCGGTTATGTAAAAGCTATTGTAGGCGGCCGGGGAAAAAAGACCGGAAGCCTGACGCTGAACCGTGCCACCGATTCTACCCGTCAGCCTGGTTCCACCTTTAAGATCGTGTCCACCTATGCTCCGACATTGGACGCCAAGGGAATGACCCTGGCTACTACCTATATGGATGAACCGTATAATTATCCAGATGGTTCTCCGGTATACAATTCCACCCGTACTTACGGCGGGCTTACCACCATACGCCGGGCTATCCAGAATTCAGTCAATGTAGTAGCAGTAAAATGTCTGGCGGATGTTACCCCGGAGCTTGGGCTTGAGTATCTGGATAATTTCGGATTTACCACCCTTGCCCATGGAACAGAAGAAGACATGGACGCAAACGGCAACATCTGGAGCGACGCCAACCTTGCCACTGCCCTGGGCGGAATCACCAACGGCGTTACCAATGTAGAACTGTGCGCTGCCTATGCAGCCATTGCCAATGGCGGCAACTATATCAAACCCATCTACTACACAAAGATCTACGATCACAACGGAGATATCCTGATCGAGAACGATACGGTAGAGCGCTCCGTGATCAAAGAAAGCACTGCATGGCTTCTTACCAACGCCATGGAAGACGTAGTAAAATACGGTACCGGGACCAGCTGTCAGCTGGACAATATGGCCGTAGCCGGAAAGACCGGTACCACTGAGGAATACAATGACCTTTGGTTTGTAGGTTATACCCCATATTATACCTGTGCAGTGTGGTCCGGATATGACAACAACGAAAAGCTTCCGGACTATGCCCGTAACTTCCACAGGACCCTGTGGAGAAATGTTATGAGCCGCATCCATGAGAATCTGGAGTATGCAGAATTTGAAATGCCGGCAAGCATCGAGCGTACAAGCGTATGCAGCCAGACCGGTCTCCTTCCAAGAGCCGGCTGTCCTGTGACCACCGAATACTTTGATGTGGGCAGTCTTCCTACTGAGTACTGTGACCAGCATTTCTATGTAGTGCAGACGCCTGCTCCCACTCCGGCAGTAACCCAGGCTCCGGCGATCACCATCTATCCTACCCAGGATCCGGGTACCGGCGCTTATCCTACACCGGATCCAGGCACCGGCACGTATCCCACACCAGATCCGGGCACCGGCACGTATCCCACACCGGATCCGGGCACCGGCACGTATCCAGACGGGAGCGGCGATGTATATTATGACGAATCCACTGGTATGTATATCTATTAAGTAAAAAAGATCCGCAGAAATAGATGAATTTCCATTTCTGCGGATCTTTTTTTACTACGCATCGTGCTTTCTTGTAATGTTTGCCTGTACACGCTTGTACAGCTCTTCCGCGGCATTGTAGCCCATCTTCTTCTGTCTGTGGTTTACGGCAGCTGTCTCTACAATGATGGCCAGATTTCTTCCAGGACGAATGGGAAGGGAATGACATACGATCTTATTTCCCAGATATTCTGTATATTCCTCGTGAAGGCCCAGGCGGTCGTACTCCTTGTCTCTGTCCCACTCTTCCAGCTTGATCACCAGGTCCACGGACTGGGTATCCTTTACGCTTTCTACACCGAACAGGGTTTTTACATCAATGATCCCGATTCCCCTTAGTTCAATAAAATGACGGGTGATATCCGGCGCGGAACCTACCAGGGTTACATCGCTCACCTTCCGCAGTTCTACTACATCATCACTTACCAGGCGGTGTCCTCGTTTGATCAGTTCCAAAGCGGCTTCGCTCTTTCCTATGCCGCTTTCTCCTGTGATCAGCACACCCTCACCGAATACGTCTACCAAGACGCCGTGGATGGAAATACAGGGAGCAAGCTGCACGCCCAGCCAGCGGATCGTCTCTGCCATCAGGCTGGATGTGGTCCTCTCGGTGACAAAGGTAGGTACATTGTACTTTAATGCCAGGTCGATCATGTCCTGAGAGGGTTTCGTCATCGTACTGAAGATCACACAGGGGATCTTGCTGGAAATAAAGCGCTCGTATTTAAACAGTCTCTCTTCGTCCTTCAGCTGCATCAGATAAGTATATTCCACATATCCTATGATCTGCACGCGCTCATTGGCAAAATGCTCCAGATATCCCACAAGCTGCAGAGCCGGACGGTTGATCTCTGCTGTCATGACACGTATCTCCGATAAATCGATTTCTGGTGTGAGATTCGTAAGGCCAAGCTCAACCATCATTTTTGTTAAATGTACACCTTTCATTTATCTTTCTCCTTCTCATTTTCTTCTGTCCTGATTATATCATCCCGGTGGAAAAAAGTATATACCTGTTCTGCGCTTTTCCGGTCCATAGACTCGGTTTCCCTTAGCTCCTCCAAACTGGCATCCCGTATATTTTCCAGGGATTTAAAACGTCTGAGCAGAGCCTTGCGCCGGGTCTCTCCCACCCCTGGGATGTCGTCCAGAAGAGAATGCACCTGTTCTTTGCTCCTTAAAGAGCGGTGATACTCAATGGCAAAACGGTGGGCTTCGTCCTGGATCCTGGTGATCAGACGAAATCCCTCACTGGATGTATCGATGGGGATTTCCAGATTGTTATAATACAGCCCTCTGGTACGGTGATGGTCATCCTTCACCATGCCGCACACGGGTATGGACAGCCCCAGCTCACCCAAAACTTTTAAAGCGATATTCACCTGTCCTCTTCCGCCGTCCATCAAAAGCAGATCCGGCATCTTGGCAAAGCTGTCAAATTCCCCTTTTGCTTCGTGGGTGAAGCGCCGGGTGAGCACCTCTTCCATGCTGGCATAATCATTAGGTCCCTGGACCCACTTGATCTTAAACTTACGGTAATCGCTGCGCTTGGGCCTGCCTCTTTCGTAGACCACCATGGAACCTACAGACTCAAATCCGCTGATATTGGAAATGTCAAAGGCTTCCATACGCACAATGTCCGACAGTCCCAGCCACTGTTCCACCTCTTTTACCGCACCGACAGTCCGCCCTTCTTCCCGTTTGATCCGCTCCCGGTCCTTATTGAGTACCATCGTGGCGTTTTCTCTGGCAAGTTCTACCAGTTTTTCCTTGGTCCCTTTCTTAGGCACGCGGATATGCACCTTCTGTCCTCTTCTGGAAGAAAGCCATTCTTCAATGACCTGGGCGTCCTCGATCTCTTTCTGCAGCATGATCTCCCCAGGAATAAAAGGCGTACCTGCATAAAACTGTTTCACAAAGCTTGACAGGACCTGCTCTTTGGTATCTCCTCTGGCAACACGAAGATAAAAGTGATCTCTTCCGATCATTTTTCCTTCCCGGATAAAGAATACCTGTACCACCGCATCCTGCTCCCTTAAATCCAGGCTTTCGTCCATTGCTGCCGCGATAATATCCCGGTCTTCTCCGGAATGGCTGGTGATCTTCTGCCGTTCCCCTATCATTCTTATACTTTCTATCAGATCCCGGTATTCTTTTGCGTCTTCAAAGCGAAGGGCATCCGAAGCAGCCTGCATCTTTTCCGTCAGCTCTTCAATGGTATCCTGAAAGTCCCCATTGAGAAAACGAAGGACCTTTTTGATATTCTCCTTATATTCTTCTGAAGAAACCCGGCCCTGACAAGGCGCAGTGCATTGTTTCAGGTGATAATACAGGCAGGGGCGCTCTTTGCCGCAGTCTCTTGGCAGGACGCGGCTGCAGGAACGCACCTGATAGAGCTTTCTCACCAGCTCGATCACATCCTTGACCGCTCCGGCGCTGGTATAAGGACCGAAATACCGGTTCTTATCTTTTTTCATCCTCCTGGAAAACAGCACTCTCGGAAATTCCTCCTGGACGGTCACTTTTATGAAAGGATAGCTTTTGTCGTCTTTGAGCATGGTGTTGTACTTTGGCCGGTGCTCTTTGATCAGATTGGACTCCAGTACCAGCGCTTCCAATTCCGAATCGGTTATAATGTATTCGAATCTGGAAATGTGGGTTACCATCTGCTCAATCTTTGCCCCTTTGTTCCGGCTGCTTTGGAAATACTGGCGCACCCGGTTTTTCAGGCTGACTGCTTTGCCCACATATATGATCTCGTCCTTTTCATCATGCATGATATATACGCCCGGCTTGGCAGGCAGTTTTTTTAATTCCTCTTCTATCTGAAACATCGATTTTTCCTTTCCCCGCTTACGGAAAAGAAAACCGGGATCACTCCCGGTTTTTTTGTTTTTTCTTATTCTGCATCCGGTACTCCCTGGGATCCCTCTTGTGCCGCATCTGTGCCGGCAGCCGGTTTTTCTTCTGGAAGCACCAGTTCTTCCAGGTTATCCGGAATCTCCATGCCGTTTTCTACCGCCCGGAAGATCTTCATAAATTCTTTTCCTGTGATAGTCTCTTTCCGGATCAGATACTCCGCGATCTTATCCAGGGCCTTTCTATGACCGGAAAGAAGATTTTTTGCCTCCTCATAGGATCTGTGGAGCAGCTCCATTACCTCATGGTCTACTTCTGTAGCAGTATCATCCCCGCAGTTCAGCACCACCCGGCCGCTTAAATACTGGTTCTCCTGGGTAGCCAGGCCCATAAGACCGAACTTGGCAGACATACCGTACTGGGTGATCATGGCTCTTGCCACCTTAGTAGCCTGCTCAATATCGTTTGCCGCTCCGGTGGTCACCGTGTCAAATACGATCTCTTCCGCTGCCCGGCCGCCTAAGTAGCCCACCAGCATAGCTTCCAATTCTTTCTGGGTGTTCAGATACTTTTCTTCCTCCGGAACCTGCATCACGTAGCCCAGAGCACCCATTGTCCTAGGTACAATGGTGATCTTCTGCACTGGTTCCGCATCCTTTTGCAGGGCGCTTACCAATGCATGTCCCACTTCGTGGTAGGAGACGATCCGCCGTTCCTGAGGGCTCAGGATCCGGTCCTTTTTCTCTTTTCCTACCAGGACCACCTCCACCGACTCCAGAAGATCCTTCTGGGATACTGCCCTTCTGCCGTTCTTTACCGCCAGGATTGCCGCTTCGTTGATCATGTTGGCCAGATCCGAGCCCACCGCACCGGAGGTTGCCAAAGCAATGGCATCAAAGTCTACGGTTTCGTCCAGCATCACGCCCTTGGCATGAACCTTTAAAATATCCACACGTCCTTTAAGATCCGGCCGGTCTACGATCACACGCCGGTCAAAACGTCCGGGGCGCAGCAGCGCCGGGTCCAGGACCTCCGGCCTGTTGGTCGCTGCCAGGATCAAAAGTCCCGATGAAGTATCAAAACCGTCCATCTCCGCCAGCAGCTGATTGAGTGTCTGCTCCCGCTCATCATTGCCTCCCCCGTAATGGGCATCACGGCTTTTTCCGATGGCATCGATCTCATCGATAAACACGATACAGGGCGCGTTTTTCTTGGCTTCTTCAAAAAGATCCCGCACACGGGAAGCGCCTACACCCACAAACATTTCCACAAATTCCGAACCGGACAGGGAAAAGAAGGGTACATGGGCTTCTCCTGCCACTGCCTTTGCCAGCAGTGTTTTTCCCGTTCCGGGCGGTCCCACTAAAAGGGCCCCTTTGGGAAGTTTCGCACCGATCGTGGTGTATTTGCCTGGATTATGAAGGAAATCCACCACCTCCTGCAGGGATTCCTTGGCCTCATCCTGACCGGCCACATCCCGGAAGGTTACTCCGGTATCCTTTTGGATATAGGCTTTCGCCCGGCTTTTTCCCACTCCCATCACGCCGCCGCCCTTGTTCATGCGGCGCATAAAAAGCATCAGCATACCGAATAAGAGCACTGTGGGAAGCAGTATGCTCAGCATCATGGAAAGAAATTCTCCCATGGCGTCCGGTGGTTCCGAATAAAAGGTGATCCCGGTTCCCTCCAAACGCTTTGTCAGGTCGCTTTCATCTTCCATGAGATTGGTATAATAGCTCTGTTCCTGAAATAAGGACGACTGCTCCTTGGGTTCGATGGTAAGTGTTCCAGACTGAAGGGTCACTTCTTTTACCTGGTCGTTTTCCACCATTCGAATAAACTGATCGTAAGTGATCTCGCTGGAGTTATCCTGGAGCATATTGGTAAATAAGCTTAAGCACACCAGCGTTACCAAAAGGCAGACCAAAAAGGCTAAAATCGACTGATGATTTTTATTTGGCCTGTTATTGGGATTTTTGTCATGATCAGGACGGTTTCCATTGGGTTGGTTGTCCATATGATTATCCATCTTGTTCCTCCTTAAAGGTCTGCGCGTCGCACAGGACCATTCTTTATTATAAAGATATTAAGAAGATAAATCAACAAGGAGATTGTGAAAATAGTTTAAATTTTCTTCTGAAAATATTGCAGAAAAAGCTGTCACAAACAATGTTTTTTGTAGTATACTATTCACATCACGAATAAGGGAAAGGAAAAAACGCAAATGAAGATTGGATTTGACAACGAAAAATACTTAAAACTGCAGTCCGAGCACATCAAAGAACGGATAAAAAAATTCGGAAACAAGCTTTACCTGGAATTCGGCGGTAAATTATTTGATGATTTTCACGCCTCCAGGGTCCTTCCCGGTTTTGAACCAGACAGTAAGCTCCGCATGCTCATGCAGCTTCGCGACCAGGCGGAAATTGTAATTGTGATCAGCGCAGGAGACATTGACAAAAACAAAATGCGCGGCGATCTTGGCATTACTTATGACGAAGATGTACTCCGTCTGATCGATTCTTTTAGAGAAAAGGGCCTTTATGTAGGAAGCGTATGCATCACCCAGTATTCCGGTCAGGAGGGTGCGGATCTTTTCAAAAAGCATTTGGAAAATCTGGGGATCCGGGTATATATCCACTATACGATCCCCGGTTATCCCAGCAATCTCTCACTTATTGTCAGCGATGAAGGCTATGGCAAAAATGAATATATCGAAACCAGCAGACCCCTGGTGGTGGTTACCGCTCCGGGACCAGGCAGCGGAAAAATGGCCACCTGCCTTTCTCAGCTTTATCATGAGTACAAACGTGGGGTTAGTGCCGGCTATGCAAAATTTGAGACCTTCCCCATCTGGAATATCCCGCTGAAGCACCCGGTAAATCTGGCCTATGAGGCAGCCACTGCCGACTTAAATGATGTAAACATGATCGACCCCTTCCATCTGGAAGCCTATGGGATCACCACTGTCAACTACAACCGGGATGTGGAGATTTTCCCGGTACTTCAGGCCATTTTCGAAAAGATCATTGGAACATGTCCTTACAAGTCGCCCACCGATATGGGAGTAAATATGGCCGGCAACTGTATCGTAGACGATGAAGTCTGCAAAGAGGCCTCCCGTCAGGAGATCATCCGACGGTATTATAAAAGCAAAGATGCCATGGTTTACGGCACAGGAAAAGAAGATGAGGTATTTAAGATTGAACTTTTGCTTAAACAGGCACATGCATCTCTGGACGAGCGGAAGGTAGTAAATGCCAGCCTGGAATACGAGGAAGCAACCGGCGCTCCGGCAGCAGCCCTGGAACTTCCAGATGGGCGGATCGTTACCGGAAAGACTTCCGATCTGCTTGGCGCATCCTCTGCTGTGGTCCTTAATGCATTAAAAGAACTGGCCGGCATCGCCCATGAAGTCCATGTGATCTCTCCGGAAGCCATACGTCCGATCCAGGAATTAAAGATCAAGTATCTGGGCAGCAAAAATCCCCGGCTCCACACCGATGAAACGCTCATCGCCCTTTCCGTCAGCGCTGCCAGCAATCCGGATGCCCGCCTGGCTCTGGAGCAGTGCAGAAAGCTGAAGAACTGCCAGGCCCATACCTCTGTTCTCCTTTCCGATGTGGATATCCTGGAGTTCCGCAAACTTGGCGTTGACCTTACCTGTGAACCGAAATTTGAAAAAAAGAAACTCTACCAGTAAATTTATTCTTTCCCTTTTATCAAAAACAGCCCTGCCTGGGGTTTTGACCGCAGACAGGGCTGTTTTCTATTTTTTTAATCTTCATATCCATTGGGATTGTTGGACTGCCATCTCCAGGAATCCTCGCACATTTCCCGGATCCCATTTTCTGCCTTCCAGCCAAGTTCCCGTTCCGCCTTGGATGCATCTGCATAGCAGACGGCAATGTCACCTGGACGGCGCGGCTTGATCACATAGGGAATCTTCACACCAGTAGCGGCTTCAAAGTTCTTCACGATATCCAGAACACTGTAGCCCTTTCCGGTGCCTAAGTTATAGATAGAAAGTCCGGAATTGTCCTCTATTTTCTTGAGGGCTTTTACATGGCCCTTGGCAAGGTCAACTACATGGATATAATCTCTCACGCCGGTTCCATCGGGAGTATCGTAATCATTGCCGAATACACCAAGTTCTTTTAATTTGCCCACAGCCACCTGGGTGATATAGGGCATAAGATTGTTGGGTATGCCGTTGGGATTTTCTCCAATCGTTCCGCTCTTGTGGGCGCCGATGGGATTAAAATATCTTAACAATACCACATTCCACTGGGGATCAGCTTTCTGGATGTCGGTAAGGATCTGCTCAAGCATGGATTTTGTCCAGCCGTAGGGATTGGTGCACTGCCCTTTGGGACACTCCTCTGTGATAGGAATCATCGCAGGGTCTCCATATACCGTTGCGGAGGAAGAGAAAATGATATTCTTTACCCCGTGTTTTCTCATGACATCTACCAGGGTCAAAGTCCCGGCAATGTTATTCTCATAATATTCCCACGGCTTTGCAACGGACTCGCCTACCGCCTTCAGTCCGGCAAAGTGAATGCAGGAATCGATTTTTTCTTTGGCAAAAATCTCTTCCAAGGCCTCACGGTCAAGAATATCTGCCTTATAAAAAGTTACCGGTTTTCCTGTGATCTTTTCCACCCGTCCCAGAGATTTTTCGCTGGAATTGCACAGGTTGTCCACAACCACCACATCATATCCTGCCTGCTGCAGCTCTACTACCGTGTGGCTTCCGATATATCCGGCGCCGCCTGTTACTAAAATTGCCATAATTTCCTCCTAACTGACGCACCTGCCGCGTCATCCAGACAGATTTGGAAGTTTGCCTGCAAACTTATTTCCTCCTTGCCTGGCATTTTTCTTTATATCGCTACGCTGTTATTTTATCATCCTTTATGCTTTTTCACAATAGCTTATCTGCCCATAAATGCTGGGGATACAGACCGCTGTCTTTCAGGCTCTGAATGGCTTTGACCACCTGGGGCTTGTCCTCTTTGTAGGTGACGCCGTACCATTTATCCATGGACTTCTCCACCTTGACCGCTGCTTTTCCCTCTCTTAACAGCTCATCCACCACAAAGGGAAGGAAATATTCGCATTTCTGTGGATTGGTCTTTAGACCTTCCTCCAAAAATTTAGGAAATCTGTCCTTTAGCTCCGTAAGGATGCTTGAGGAAAATCCCCACATATTCATAGAGACAATGCTTCCCTCCGGAATCTCTGTCCAGGTTTTCCCTTCATCCTCTGTATAAGCTGCAGCATCTCCATGCTTTTCAATATGGGTACGCTCCTGTATTTTGACAAGATAGTCCTTTTCGTCCGTCACGCAGATCCCCCTGGCCACATGGCCGTTTTCTGTAAGGGTATTTTCCAGCTTATAGCCTACCATCATATAATGGTAAATACCGTCTTTGTCCTCATGCAGGGTAAGATAGTCATATGCAGCTTTGAAAGCATGGGGTCCGTAATAGTCATCGGCATTGATCACCGCAAAGGGCCCGTCGATCTCCTGGATACAGCAAAGGACGGCATGTCCCGTTCCCCAGGGTTTCACACGGCCTTCCGGCACTTTATAGCCTGCCGGTATATTGGAAAGTTCCTGAAAGACATAAGCTGTCTCAACATGTCTGGAAATGCGTTCTCCAATAACCTTTTTGAACATTTCTTCGTTTTCTTTTTTTATAATAAAAATGACCTTTTTAAACCCGGCCCTGACCGCATCGTAAATGGAAAAGTCCATTATGATATGGCCTTCCTGATCCACCGGATCGATCTGCTTTAACCCTCCGTAACGGCTTCCCATTCCTGCGGCCATCACAACTAACACAGGTTCTTTCATAGTGCCTAATTCCTCCTTTATCTCTGGATCATTTCTCTATGTCGGTATTATTATATCCTCTGGTGAAGGAAGATTCAATCGGCGATCGTGTAAAATTTTGGAAGGATCCTTTTCCAGCGCTTTATGAGATGGAAAAAAGCAGGTAAAATCTCCTGGAAATCTGGATTTTTTTCATAGGATAAGCTATAATGGACATAAATTCTAAGCGGGGGAAAGAAGAGTATTATGACATACACCAGTGTTTCATTGGAAGACGTCATTCATGTAGAGTCTATTGCCGCGGTCCATTATTTTGAATACCGCAGAGATTTCCATGTTACCGGTGAATCCCACGATTTTTGGGAATTTCAATGTGTGGATAAGGGAGAGGCAGCTGTAACCGCAGGAGAAACACTCCATATACTGAAGCGGGGACAGATCATTTTTCATAAGCCCAAGGAAACCCACAGCTTAAATGCCTATGGGGACAGCACTCCCAATATCATTGTGGTTTCTTTCCAGTGTCATTCCCCTATGATGCAGTTTTTCGAAGATCAGATCTGGGAGATCAACGAGCCGGAACGGCAGCTGATCGCCAGGATCATTGCCCAAGCCCGGAGATGTTTTTCTTCTCCTCTGGATGATCCTTATCTTACTCAGATGAAAAAAAATAACCAGGCCCCTTTGGGAAGCCAGCAGCTGCTCCGTCTATATCTGGAACAGCTTCTGATCGAAATGATACAGCGGCATTCCGTCTCCTGGTCTTTCTGCAGGGACAGCTATGCTGAAACCATACCTGAAAAAAATCCTGTTTATGATTCTATTATCCATTATCTTGAGGAACATATCCAGGAATATGTCACCATCGAGGACATCTGCCGCAATACGCGGATCGGGCGTTCCCATTTACAAAAGCTATTCCGAGAAAGGCACCACTGCGGAGTCATCGAATTTTTCTCCCGGATGAAGATCGAGCATGCAAAAGAACTGATCCGGGAAAAGCAGATGAATTTTACCCAGATTTCAGAATATCTCGGCTATTCTTCGGTCCACTATTTTTCCAGGCAGTTTAAAAAGCTGTCCGGTATGACGCCTTCTGAATACAGCGCCTCAGTCATAGCCCTGTCTGAGCGCACGTCTTCCTGATCCGGGAAGTTTTTATGGTTACAAATTTAATTTAAATAAAGGAGAGGAAATTACTATGAAGGTTTACAAAGTAAAAGATTATCAGGAGCTCAGCCAAAAGGCGGCGGGGATCATCGCTGCCCAGGTGATCTTAAAGCCAGACTGTGTTCTGGGTCTTGCCACAGGTTCATCTCCCATCGGTACCTATGACAAGCTCACCGAAATGTACGAAAAGGGTGAATTGGATTTTTCCGCAGTCACTACCGTAAATCTGGATGAATATAAGGGACTGGACAGCTCCAACGATCAAAGCTATCGGTATTTTATGAACAAGCATCTCTTTGAGCGGGTAAACATTCCCATGGAGCGCACCTATGTTCCGGACGGAACAGAAGCCGACAGTGACAAAGCCTGCCAGGCATATAACGAGATCCTTCACAAAGTAGGCATGGTAGACCTGCAGCTTCTGGGACTGGGCCATGACGGACATATCGGTTTTAATGAGCCGGATGACCATTTTCCTGATGAAACTCACTGTGTGGATCTGACAGAGCAGACTATCCAGGCAAACAAGCGTTTCTTCGCAAGCGAAGCGGATGTACCGAGACAGGCTTATACCATGGGTGTCGGTACGATCATGCGTGCAAAGATGGTCCTGGTTGTTGTAAGCGGGGAAGATAAGGCAGAGATCTTAAGTAAAGT
This sequence comes from Candidatus Blautia faecigallinarum, assembly GCA_019116385.1. Taxonomy (GTDB): domain Bacteria; phylum Bacillota; class Clostridia; order Lachnospirales; family Lachnospiraceae; genus Blautia_A; species Blautia_A faecigallinarum. The sequence goes on from DXBU01000103.1 coordinate 22,394, forward strand.
GATCAATGGACCGGTCACTCCTCAGGTTCCGGCTTCTATCCTTCAGTTCCATCCAAACGCAGTGATCATTGGGGATGAAGCGGCCTTATCGAAAACAAACCTGTAATTCCAGAATTTGTTAACATTTGTTCCTACATAAAAACATCCCTCCAGGATTCCGGGTGTCCTTTCTTAGCGGATCCCAACCTCCTGGAGGGATGTTTTCTATTTTTATAAAAGAATGCCGATATATTTTATTCCCAGTTCTTGCACACATCTACCCAGCCGGTACTGGCGGAATATTTTTCCAGTTCCGGTATGGTCAGCTGGATAGCGCTGTTGCTGCTTCCAGCAGCAGGGAACACCGTCTCAAAACGCTTCAGGGATTCATCCAGGTATACGGTAACGCCTTCGTTGATCCCAAAGGGGCAGACACCGCCTACATTGTGTCCGATCAGATTTTCCACCTCATCCCTGGAAAGCATCTTGGCCTTTGTGTGAAAAAAAGCTTTATACTTGCTGTTGTCGATCTTTGCATCTCCTGCTGCTACGATCAATATGGGCTTTTCCTCCACCAAAAAGGACAGGGTTTTGGCGATCCGCTTAGGCTCACATCCTACTGCCTGTGCCGCCAGTTCCACTGTGGCCGAAGATTCTTCAAATTCCAGGATCTTGTTTTCCATTCCATATTGTTTAAAATATTCTCTTACCTTTACAATGCTCATAACTTTTTACTGCCTTTCTATATTTATCCTTTGAAACACCAGCTCCATGCGTGTTCCTTTTCCCGGCTCGCTGTCCAGGTTGATGGCTGCGTGGTGGATGGCTGCCCCATGCTTTACAATAGAAAGCCCAAGGCCTGTGCCTCCCGTCTGCCGGGAGTGGCTTTTGTCCACCCGGTAAAACCGTTCAAATATCCGTTTCTGTTCATTTTTGGGGATGCCGATCCCGTTATCCTGGACGCAGAAATAGGGCTGCCCGTCCCGGATCCCTACATAAATCCCCACATTTCCGCCTTCATATGTGTAACGTAGGGCATTGTCAGCTAAATTGTAAAACATTTCATAAAGAATATGACGCACACCCTGGATAGAAACCGTTTCCCCGGTAAGGGTCAGAGCGATCTTTTTCTTTTCCGCCGCCGGCATAAGATGCCGCAGGATGTCCTCTGCCAGTTCATAGATATCCACCTTCTCAAAGGGCAGATCCCGTTTTTCCTCATCCAGCCTGGAAAGCTGGATGATGTCTGCCACCAGATTGCTCAGCCGGCTGGCCTCATGATAGATCCTGCCGGAAAAATCCGGAATATCCTCCGGCCGCACCATACCGTTCATCATCAGCTCTGCGTAACCGGAAATAGACATCAGCGGCGTCTTCAGTTCGTGGGAAACATTGGCGGAAAATTCCCGGCGCATAGCCTCGGCCTCTTTCAATTCTTCTACCTGGTTCTGGATCTGTTTGTTCTGCTGATCCAGGCGCACCAAAAGGGGCCTCAGTTCTTCGTAGCATACATTCTGAAGGGGATGCTCCAGATCCAGCTCATTGATGGGAGCGATCAGATCCTTTGTCTGCTTTTGCACAAGGAAAAATTCCAGGATAAGGATCACGATCATCAAACCGCCCAGGAGGGTAAAGCTGGATAGGAGGGTGAAGAACACACTGTCCGTTGTCCGCGCCATACGCAGGATATTTCCGTTTTTTAGGCGGAGGGCGTAATAAAAGGTCTGCTTAGAAAGCGTCTCGGAAAAACGTACCTCCTCCCCATAGCCGTCAGCCACGGCTTCTTTGAATTCCGTTCGGTCGCTGTGGTTTTCCAGATTCTCTTCGTCTCCCAGAGAGTCGAAAAGCACCTTCCCACTGGGATCCAAAAGGGTGATGCGTGTAGCGGTCAGACTGTCCAGCGTCTCACTTAGATAGTCTTCTCCCATCTCCTCGATCCCATTGCGTACATATTCTGCTTCGTTCTGGACGCCGTCTTTCATAGACCGGTCAAATTTGCTATACATCACCACACTGGCGGCAAAAAAAGTCAGCAGGACTGACAAGACCACCAGCAGGCTTACATGATTTAAAATCCGCTGCTTCATATCATTCCTCTATGCGATAGCCCACTCCCCGCACGGTTTCTATCCTATTTCCAGCTTCTTTCAGCTTGTGGCGGAGGGTACGGACATGCACATCCACGGTTCTGGTCTCTCCATCAAAATCGTATCCCCACACATGGCAGAGGATCTGATTTCTGGTCATTACCAATCCCTTATTTTCCACAAGGTACTGCAGAAGTTCAAATTCTTTGCGGGTCAGATCCACTTTTTCTCCATTCAGCTTCACCTCATGCTTTCCGCTGTGGATAGAAAGGGGGCCGCACCGGACCTCCCGCTCCTCGCTTTGTTTCTGGCTTCTGCGCAGCACCGCCTTTACCCGGGCCACAAATTCCATCATCCCAAAGGGCTTAGTGATATAATCATCCGCACCGCCTTCCAGTCCCCGGACCTTGTCAAACTCCGCTTCCTTGGCTGTAACCATAATGACCGGGATGTCTCTTGTGGATGGATTGCTTTTCAGCTTTTTCAGGATCCCAAAGCCATCTTCTCCAGGAAGCATAATATCCAGGAGGATCAGGTCCGGCAGCTCCTTTTTCAATTCTGCAGAAAGTTCTCTGCTGTCAGCCAGTCCTTTGGCTGAAAAGCCGGTGGTCTCCAAAGTATATACGAGAAGCTCTCTGATATTTCTTTCATCCTCCACACAGTAGATCATTTCTCTTTCCCCTTTTTCTTTATGAACCCTATTCTATATACTTTTCTCAAACTTTCTCCACATTTCAGGGAAGCTGATATTTCATCCGGTCCTGCTCCAGTTCATGGAAGAAGGTATCGTCCGGCGCATTCCGGATGCCATCGATATGGCCATGGGTATCGTAAAGATCCTCCCGCACCTGGGTCACACATACGCCGATATTGGAACAATGGTCCGCGATCCGTTCCAGACTGGTGGTCACATCGGAAAGGACAAAGCCCATTTCTATGGTGCACAGTCCCTCACGAAGGCGCTTAACATGGCGCCGCTTCAGCTCCTGGCTCAGTTCATCCACCACTTCTTCCAAAGGCTCAATGGCCTCTGCAAGTTTCACATCCTGTTCTGTAAATACTGTGTAGGACATATCCACAATATCTTTCACCGCTTTTACCAGGACATCCAGCTCTTGGATCGCCTGCGTGGAAAAGTGCGCCTTTTTCTCATATAATTCCTGAGCAGACTCCATAATGTTCACCGCATGGTCGGAAATCCGCTCAAAGTCTCCGATACAGTGGAGCATGATGGATAAGCTATGGCTGTCGTTTTCTGTAAGGTCTTTATGGCTGAGCTTGACCAGATAAGTCCCAAGTTCGTCCTCATAACGGTCTACCTTGCTTTCAATCTGTTCCACCGCTTGTGCTTTTTCTTCTTTAAAATCCACCAGAAGCCCCAGAGCAGTATGCAAAGCCCGGCGGGACTCTTCCGCCATTTGTTTTGCTGCGGTTTTTCCCTGTTCCATGGCAAAAGCGGGCTTTTCCAGGAAACGGGATTCCAGGATCATAAAATCTCTGTCCTCTGCAGATACCTCTTCTCCCGCTTTGTCTTTTATAGTAAGACAGGCCAGTTTTACAAGGAAATTGGAAAATGGCAGCCATACGATCGTAGCCGTTACATTAAAGGTACTGTGAAGGACCGCGATCCCTACCGGCGTTGCCGCTTCTCCCATGAATCCAAAATGCACAAAACCGTTGATCAGATAAAATACACACAAAAATACGATCGTACCGATCAGGTTAAAGTATAAATGCATCATTGCAGCACGTTTGGCATTTTTCTTGGCACCGATGGCAGACAAAAGGGCAGTCACACAAGTACCGATATTCTGTCCCATGATGATAGGAAGGGCAGACGCATAAGGGACCGCCCCGGTCATACAAAGAGCCTGAAGGATACCTACCGATGCGGAGGAGGACTGGATGACCGCCGTCAGGACCGTACCGGCCAGTACGCCAAATACCGGATTGGAAAAGGTAGTAAGGATTCCGGTAAATTCCGGAACATCTGCCAATGGCTCCACGGCGCCGCTCATAGTTTCCATGCCGAACATCAGCACAGCAAAACCGATCAAAATAGTTCCGATATCTTTCTTTTTTTCGTTTTTGCAGAACAAAAGCAAAACAACGCCGATCAGGGCCAGGATCGGGGAAAAGGAAGATGGCTTCAGAAGCTGGATAAAAAAGTTTTCGCTTTCAATACCTGCCAGGCTTAAAATCCAGGAGGTTACGGTAGTACCGATGTTTGCACCCATGATCACGCCTACGGCCTGGGTGAGTTTCATGATGCCGGAATTTACAAATCCCACTACCATAACCGTAGTAGCAGAGGAAGACTGTATCACGGCAGTCACACACAGTCCCAGAAGGACCGCACGGATCTTGCTTGCGGTCAGATTTTCCAGGATCTGCTCCAGCTTTCCGCCGGATACCTTTGCCAGACCGTCTCCCATGACCTGCATGCCATACAGAAACAGGGCAAGTCCTCCCAATAATGTCAATATGCCGAAAAAATCCATAATTTTTCTCCTTTACCTAAATTTAATCCAGATTCCATTTTACGGGGAGTTTGTAAATTCTTCCCCAGGCAAATGTAAAATCTATGTAAAATCTGACAAAGTTTCCCCTGTTTCTCCAAGGTTTTAAAAAACGGGAAAACACCCTTTCCGTGTTCTCCCGTTCAGCCTCCGCTAAAAACTTCGGATCTCCTCATCTTCTTCTCCTGTTTTCTGTATGGAGCGGATGACAAGATAATAACTATAGTCATCATTGACCGTAACTTTAACCCGGTCTCCAACCTTATGGCCTTTTAAGGCCCTGCCGATAGGGGAATCGATGCTGACGCGGTTTTCCAGGGAATTCCCCCGAATGGAAGTTACCAGCTTGTAGCGTTCGATCTCTTTGTCCTCCTCAAAAAGAACCTCCACCACATCATCCATGCCCACCTCGTCCTCTTTTGATGTATCTGCAACAATGTCCGCCGTTTTCAGCATCCTTTCCAGGTAACGGATCCGGCTTTCGTTTTGGTTTTTATGGCGCTTAGCCGCATAATACTCAAAATTTTCGCTTAAATCCCCCTGGGCACGCGCTTCCTTTACAGCCGCAATTGCCTCTTTACGGATCACCAGCTTACGATGTTCTATCTCCTGCTCTATCTTTTCTACGTCCTTAGGCGTAAGCTTCTCTCCCATGACCGCTTATTCCTCGCCCTGGAGCTTCTGGATCAGTTTTTCCATAGCCTCTACGGAATTGAAGTTCTCCGGCTCGATATCGTCGAAAGAAATTTCTACATCAAAGGAATCATTGATCTCTCCGATCAGGGAAACCAGGTCAAAAGAATCCAGGATCCCATCATCGATCAGCTGTGTTTCTGTGGCAAAATCCACCTCTGGCCTTAATTCTGCAAGAATTTCCATTAATTCTTCTCTCATAATTCTTCTCCTCTCTTTTTGCCTGCTTATGAAGCCGGCAGTATTGATATTTTATTTTTTCTCCAGAATAAACTGCCTGGAAACAGTACCATCATCTGCAAACCCGCCTTTTCTATACATGCCGATAGCCCTGGAATTGGCTTCATCCACCCAGAAATTGGCTTTTTCTGCGCCATGATCCTGGAAAGCAGAAGTCACATTTGAAACAAACATTGCTTTCCCCATTCCGTTGCCCCGAAGATCTGGATCCACGGAAAGGTGCTGCAGAAAAACGGTTTTGCCTTTTTTGATCAGCATAGCTACAGCGAAGATCTTGCCGTCGGGAAGCCGCATAGCGACCACCTCTCCCTTCTCACAAGCTTCTTTAAACTCCTGTTCTTCCAAAAGGAACGTGCTGTATACATCCAGGCTTTTCTTCCACAAGGAAGAAATTTCCTGATAGTCTTCATAAACAGCTTTTTCTGTCCGGAATTTATGAAAGGCCCCAAAATAGTTCTCCGGGGGATGAAAATTTCCTTTGGTGCATTCCATGCGGCGGTATCTTTTGTAAGGGCGGAAGCCTTTTTCCAGCCATTTTTCACAGCCGGCTTTTTTTAAGGCCGTCTCCTCCTCCCCTCGGAACACATAATCCAAAATGACCGCCTTTTCCCCGATGGGCTCTTCATCCAGCACAAGGCTCACCGAAGCGTCCTTGTCCATGTAATAATACAGTCTGGCACAGGACTCCTCGATCACCAGAAAATAAAGGCCCTCCGGTTTCTGCTCATAGTAAAGCTTCCCCCTTCTTACCATATCTTCCACCTCAGCCGGAAGAAAAAAGCAATTGGATAAAGCCCCTTTGTGCTCTCTTTTAAATGTCTTTACCAATTCTCCGAACTCACCGGAGGTCTTCATTTTTTCCATTGACGATATACCTTTCCTTTAGTGCCGTTCTGTCGATCTTTCCGTTTTTGTTTAAAGGAAGCTGTTCCAGATACACATATTTATTGGGGCACATATATTTTGGCAGGTAAACCTGCATATCTTTTATGATCTGTTTCTCACAGGGGCTGTCTGCCTGATAGAACATGTAGATCTTTTCATTTTCCC
>DXBU01000104.1 GCA_019116385.1 Candidatus Blautia faecigallinarum
GCTTCTGGCGGCTACATTTGCCACAACGCTCCAGTGTGAAGAAAAGAAAGCAGAACCCTGTATGAAATGCGATTCCTGCAAAAAAGCCATTGGTAAGAATCATCCGGATATTATCATGGTAAGTCATGAAAAACCGGGAACGATAAGCATTGATGAAATAAGGGAGCAGGTGATCAACGATGTAGCGATAAAGCCTTACTGCAGCCCTTACAAAATTTATATTATAGCAGATGCGGAAATGATGACCATCCAGGCTCAGAACGCGCTTTTGAAGACCATAGAAGAGCCGCCGGAATATGCGGTGATCATGCTTCTTACAAGCAACGCTGACAGCCTTCTTCCTACCATCCAGTCCCGGTGCGTGCGTCTGGATCTGAAGGTAGTGGATGACAGCCTTGTAAAGAAATATCTTATGGAGCACCTCCATATACCGGATTATCAGGCGGAGATCGATGCGTCTTTTGCTCAGGGAAGCATCGGCAGGGCCAAGGAAGCGGCTACCTCGGAAGAATTTTCTGTGATGACCCAGAATGCCCTGAAAATTTTGAAATATGCCAATACAATGGAAGTTTATGAGCTTACAGACGCTATAAAAAACATCACCACGGACAAGCAGAATATCAATGATTATCTGGATATTTTCCAGTTCTGGTTCCGGGATGTGCTGATGTTTAAGGCGACAAAAGAAATTGACAACCTGGTTTTTAAACAGGAGATCAACTATATCAAGGAACAGGCAAGCGAGCGTTCTTATGAAAATCTGGAAAAAATTCTGGAAGCATTGGAAAAAACGAAGGTACGCCTTCGGGCCAATGTAAATGTGGAACTGGCTCTGGAGCTTTTGTTCCTGACGATCAGGGAGAAATAGAATGACAAAAGTTGTAGGTGTTAGATTTCGCAATGTGGGCAAGATTTATTATTTTGGCCCAAAAGAATATCATATTAAGACAGGAGATCATGTGATCGTGGAAACTGCCCGGGGAGTGGAATACGGAAAGGTAGTCCTTTCTCCCAGAGAGGTGCCGGAGGAAGAAGTAGTCCATCCTCTGAAAGAGGTACTCAGGGTGGCAACCGCCGAGGATGACAAAAGAGAAGAGCAGAACAGGATCAAAGAAAAAGAAGCATTTAAGATCTGCCAGAAAAAGATCAAAGAACATGGCTTGGAAATGAAGCTGATCGATGCGGAATATACTTTTGATAATAATAAGGTTTTATTTTATTTTACTGCAGACGGAAGGATCGATTTCAGACAGCTTGTAAAGGATCTGGCGGCGATCTTTAAGACAAGGATTGAACTGCGGCAGATCGGCGTGCGGGATGAGACAAAGATTTTGGGAGGCATTGGTATCTGCGGAAGGTGTCTTTGCTGCCACACCTATCTTTCCGAATTTGCCCCAGTTTCCATCAAGATGGCCAAGGAGCAGAACCTTTCTCTGAATCAGACAAAGATATCCGGCGTGTGCGGAAGACTGATGTGCTGTCTGAAAAATGAGCAGGAAACCTATGAGGAATTGAATAAAAAACTTCCTGGTATCGGAGATACAGTGACCACTCCGGAGGGACTTTCCGGTACTGTGCAGAGTGTGAATGTACTCCGCCAGAGAGTAAAAATCATTGTGGAGATCAATGATGAAAAAGAAATCCAGGAATATCCGGTAAGTGTACTGAAATTCAGACCACGAAAGAAAAAAATAAAGGTTTCCGAGCAGGAGTTAAAGGAACTGGAAGGACTGGAAGACAAAAAGGGAGATTCGAAATTAAATGACTGAGGATCTGGTAAAACCCAATGAACGTGTGGACGATCTGCAGAACGGTTATTATGTGATACAGGATCCGGAAAAATTCTGTTTCGGAATGGACGCGGTGCTTCTTTCCGGCTTTGCAAAAGTAAAGGAAGGGGAAGAGGTTCTGGATCTGGGGACCGGCACCGGGATCATCCCTGTCCTTCTTAAGGCGAAGACGAAAGGAAAACATTTTACCGGTCTGGAGATCCAGGAGGAATGCGCCGAAATGGCGCGCCGGAGCGTGGAATACAACGGGCTGGGATCAGAGATAACCATCTTCCGGGGAGATATCAAAGAGGCTGCTGAGATTTTTGGAGCGGCTTCTTTTCATGTAGTCACCTGCAACCCGCCTTATATGATCGGACAGCACGGACTTAAAAATCCCCATATGCCAAAGGCTATAGCACGCCACGAGATCCTGTGTACCCTGGAGGATGTGGTAAGCCAGGCGGCAAAGGTTCTGGGAGACAGAGGAAGATTTTATATGGTGCACCGGCCTTTCCGTCTTGTGGAGATCATGAATATGCTCACAAAGTATAAGCTGGAACCAAAGCGGATGCAGCTTGTCTATCCTTTTATAGACCGGGAGCCGAATATGGTCCTGATAGAGGCATTAAAGGGAGGAAACTCCAGGATCACGGTGGAGCCGCCGCTGATCGTATATGAGAAACCGGGAGTTTATACAAAAGAAGTGTTAAAAAGATACGATATGATATAAGGACGCGGGATCCGGCTGTTTTATCAGGAAAAGAAACGGGATTCATCTAAGGAGAATGAGATGAGCGGAAAATTATATTTATGTGCAACACCTATCGGAAACCTGGAGGATATCACCTTCCGGGTGCTGCGGACATTAAAGGAAGTGGATCTGATCGCTGCGGAGGATACCCGGAACAGCATCAAGCTTTTAAATCATTTTGAGATAAAAACGCCTATGACCAGCTATCACGAATATAATAAGATCGAAAAGGGGCGTGTCCTTGTGGAAAAAATCCTTTCCGGCATGGACGTCGCCCTTATCACCGATGCGGGAACTCCGGGAATCTCCGATCCCGGGGAGGAGCTGGTATCCATGTGCTGTGAAGCGGGGATCGAGGTCACCTCTCTTCCCGGTCCTGCGGCCTGTATCACCGCCCTCACTCTGTCGGGGCTTCCCACACGGCGCTTTGCCTTTGAGGCTTTTCTTCCTTCGGATAAAAAGGAAAGGAAGGCGGTTCTGGAAGAGCTTTCCTGTGAGACGAGGACCATCATTCTCTATGAGGCGCCCCACAGGCTGGTGCGCACTCTGGAGGAGCTTTTTCAATGTCTGGGGGACAGAAGAGCCGCGCTCTGCCGGGAGCTTACGAAAAGACATGAGACGGTTTTTCGCGCTACCTTAAAAGAACTTTTAGATTTTTATCAAAAGGAAAAACCTCTGGGGGAATGTGTCCTTATCATAGAGGGAAAAAGCCGCCGGGAAATCCAGGAGGAAAAACAGGCTTCCTGGGCGGAGATGTCCATCGAGGAGCATGTTCAGCTCTATGAGGGCCAGGGATATTCAAGAAAGGACGCCATGAAGCTGGCCGCGAAGGACAGGGGAGTGACGAAGCGGGAGATTTATCAGTATCTTTTGAGTGTTGAACAGGATTAAAGAATAAACCATATAGCCGGAAAAATAACTCCGGAAATATGGTTTATTTTTTCGTGAGCCTGGAGGCGCCGCCGATTGTAACATAGATTCCGGATTATTCCACATTTTTGTTGGAAACAGACCATCTTTTGTGTTATAATAAATTGGTATTAGTGTGTCTAAAAATAAAAAATTATTTGTAGAATAGATCAATAGGAGGAATAACATGGGCGTAGAAAATACAGAGTACGGTGCGGACCAGATCCAGATCCTGGAAGGACTGGAAGCCGTACGAAAGAGACCGGGAATGTATATCGGGAGCACATCCAGCCGCGGCCTTCATCACCTTGTCTATGAGATCGTGGACAATGCCGTGGATGAAGCTCTTGCAGGATACTGCACGGAAATACATGTGATCATCAATCCCGATAATTCCATTACAGTTGTTGATAACGGACGTGGTATTCCTGTAGGCATTAACCATAAAGCAGGTATTCCGGCAGTGGAAGTAGTATTTACCATCCTCCATGCCGGTGGAAAATTCGGCGGCGGGGGATATAAGGTATCCGGCGGACTTCACGGTGTGGGAGCTTCCGTTGTAAACGCTCTGTCCGAATGGCTGGAGGTGACCATATATAGAGAAGGAAAGGAATACAAGCAGCGCTACGAAAGGGGAAAGACCATGTATCCCCTGGAAATGACCGGCGTGTGCGAACCGGGCAGATCCGGCACTACCGTTTCCTTCCTTCCGGACAAAGAAATTTTCGAGGAAACCGTATATGATTACGATATCCTGAAGCAGCGTCTCCGGGAAATGGCTTTTCTGACAAAGGGTCTCAAGATCACATTGGAGGATACCCGGGAAGGGATGGGAAGAAAGAAGGAATTCCATTACGAGGGCGGTATCCGTGAGTTTGTTTCTTATCTGAACAGAAGCAAGGAGCCCCTTTATCCGGAAATCATCTACTGCGAAGGGGAAAAGGACGGCGTCTTTGTAGAAGTCGCCATGCAGCACAACGATTCCTATACAGAAAATACTTATGGATTTGTAAATAACATCAATACCCCTGAGGGCGGGACTCACATCATGGGATTTCGGAACGCCCTTACCAAAACTTTTAACGATTATGCAAGAAAGAACAAGCTTCTGAAAGACAGCGAGCCTAACTTAAGCGGAGACGACATCCGGGAAGGGCTTACCGCGATCGTCAGTGTAAAGATCGAGGATCCTCAGTTTGAGGGGCAGACCAAGCAGAAGCTGGGGAACAGCGAGGCCAGAGGAGCGGTAGACAGCGTGGTCAGCAAGTATCTGGAAATCTTTCTGGAGCAGAATCCGGCCGTAGCCAAGGCTACCGTGGAAAAATCCGTTCTTGCCCAGAGAGCCAGAGAAGCGGCCAGAAAGGCCAGGGATCTTACCAGAAGAAAATCCGCCCTGGACGGAATGTCCCTTCCGGGCAAGCTTGCAGATTGTACGGACAAGAATCCGGAAAACTGTGAGATCTATATTGTTGAGGGAGACTCCGCAGGCGGTTCCGCAAAAACCGCGAGAAACCGCGTTACCCAGGCAATCCTGCCTCTGCGCGGAAAGATCCTCAATGTAGAAAAGGCCCGTCTGGACAAGATATACGGAAATAAAGAGATCAAAGCCATGATCACCGCCTTTGGCACAGGGATCCATGATGATTTTGATATTTCCAAGCTGCGTTACCATAAGATCATCATCATGACCGATGCGGACGTGGACGGAGCCCATATCGCTACTTTGCTTCTTACCTTCCTGTACCGTTTTATGCCGGAGCTTATCAAACAGGGCTATGTGTATCTGGCGCAGCCGCCTCTTTATAAGATCGAAAGAAACAAAAAGGTCTGGTACGCCTATGACGATACAGAGCTTTCAAAGATCCTGGAGGAGATCGGCCGCGACGGAAACAATAAGATCCAGCGGTATAAAGGTCTGGGAGAGATGGATGCGGATCAGCTTTGGGAGACCACCATGGATCCGGAAAAGAGGATCCTTTTAAGAGTAACGATGGATGAAGCTTCCACATCGGAGATCGACCTTACCTTTACCACCCTTATGGGAGACAAGGTAGACCCCAGAAGGGAGTTCATAGAGGAAAACGCAAGATTTGTAGAAAATCTGGATATCTGATACAGGGGGATATAAGACAGAATGGAAGATAATATTTTTGATAAAGTCCATGAGGTGGACCTGCAGAAGACCATGGAAAAATCTTACATCGATTACGCCATGAGCGTGATCGCGTCCCGTGCGCTCCCGGATGTAAGAGACGGCTTAAAGCCGGTGCAGAGAAGAGTCCTCTACTCCATGATCGAACTAAATAACGGGCCGGACAAGCCTCATCGTAAGTGTGCGCGTATCGTCGGCGATACCATGGGTAAATATCACCCCCATGGAGACAGCTCTATTTACGGCGCGCTGGTAAATATGGCTCAGGAATGGTCCACCAGATATCCTCTGGTAGACGGACACGGAAATTTCGGTTCTGTGGACGGAGACGGGGCGGCTGCCATGAGGTATACCGAAGCCCGGTTAAGCAAGATTTCCATGGAAATGCTGGCAGATATCAATAAAGACACAGTGGATTTCCAGCCGAACTTCGATGAGACAGAACGGGAGCCGGTAGTCCTTCCTTCCAGATATCCGAACCTTCTGGTAAACGGAACCTCCGGCATTGCCGTAGGAATGGCGACGAACATCCCGCCCCATAATCTGAAGGAAGTTGTCAATGCGGTGGTAAAGATCATCGACAACATTGTAGAAGAGCAGAGAGAGACGGATATCGAAGAAATCCTGGAGATCGTAAAAGGGCCGGATTTCCCTACAGGGGCGACGATCCTGGGCACCAGGGGAATCGAAGAGGCATACCGTACCGGACGGGGCAAGATCCGTGTCCGCGCAGTGACAAATATTGAAACCCTGCCAAACGGCAAATCCAGGATCGTGGTGACAGAGCTTCCTTATCTGGTAAACAAAGCAAGGCTTATCGAAAAGATCGCCGAGCTTGTAAGGGATAAAAAGATCGACGGGATCACAGACCTGAACGACCATTCCAGCCGGGAAGGCATGCGGATCTGCATCGATCTGCGCAAGGATGCAAATGCCAATGTGATCCTGAACCAGCTTTATAAGCATACCCAGCTGCAGGATACCTTCGGGGTGATCATGCTGTGCCTGGTATCCACCCATGGAAGCCTTGAACCGAAGGTGCTGAACCTTCTGGATATGCTGAAATATTACCTGGCCCATCAGGAGGATGTGGTCACAAGACGAACCAAATACGATCTGAATAAAGCCCAGGAAAGAGCCCACATTTTAGAGGGTCTTTTAAAGGCGCTGGATAATATCGACGAGGTGATCCGCATCATCCGTAATTCCCGGAATGTGCAGATCGCCAAGCAGGAATTGATGGACCGCTTCGAGCTTACGGACGTACAGGCACAGGCTATCGTAGATATGCGTCTGCGTGCGCTTACCGGTCTGGAAAGAGAAAAGCTGGAGGCAGAATACGCGGAGCTTATGGAAAGGATCCGCAAACTGAAAGCCATTCTGGCGGACAGAAACCTCCTTCTCCGTGTGATCCGCGAGGAGATCCTTGCAATTTCTGAAAAATACGGCGATGAGAGAAGAACCTCCATCGGCTTTGACGCTTACGATATTTCCATGGAGGATCTGATCCCCAAGGAGAATACCGTTATCACCATGACAAAGCTTGGCTACATCAAGAGAATGACCGTGGATAACTTCCGCAGCCAGAACCGGGGCGGCAAGGGGATCAAGGGTATGCAGACACTGGAGGATGACTTTATAGAAGAGCTTCTGATGACGACCACCCACCATTATCTGATGTTCTTTACCAATATGGGCCGGGTATACCGCCTGAAGGCTTATGAGATCCCGGAAGCCAGCAGAACGGCCAGAGGAACGGCGATCATCAATCTTCTGCAGCTAATGCCGGAGGAGAGGATCACAGCCGTGATCCCGATCAATAAATTTGAGAAAGATCAGTATCTGATGATGGCCACCAAGAAGGGCCTGGTAAAGAAAACACCGATACTGGAATACGAAAATGTGCGTAAGACAGGACTTGCGGCCATTACCTTAAGGGACGACGACGAACTGATCGAAGTGAAATTTACCAATAATAAGAAGGATATCATCCTTGTCACAAAGGACGGCCAGTGCATCCGCTTTAAAGAGACAGATGTGAGGAGCACCGGAAGAGTTTCCATGGGCGTGCGCGGCATCAATCTCATGGACGGGGACGAGGTTGTGGCTATGCAGCTAAATTCCCAGGGACATTATCTTCTGATCGTGTCGGAAAACGGTATGGGAAAACGGACTTCCATCAGTGAGTTTACCTGCCAGAACCGGGGCGGCAAAGGCGTGAAATGCTACAAGATCACCGAAAAGACAGGAAATGTGGTGGGCGCCAAGGCGGTCAATGAAGAAAACGAGATCATGATCATCACCACAGAAGGGATCATCATCCGTCTGCAGTGCGCGGATATCTCTATTTTGGGAAGGATTACATCCGGCGTGAAGCTGATCAATCTTTCGGAAGGCGTGACGGTGGCAAGCTTTGCCAAGGTAAGGGAAAAGGATGAAGATAAGCCGCAGGAGTACAATGAAAATACAAATATCCCGATTATAACGGAAGAATCTATGGAAAATCCGGAATAATAAAGCAAAGATTTTCATCAGCATACAGGGCTGCCTATGAAGCAGCCTTGTATGCTGTAAAGGTTTGTGCCAAAAGGAGGAGCAAATGAAAAATATTCAGGTTTCAGAGATTACCAGGAATATTAAAGAAATGTGTATAGAAGTCAACCATCAGCTTTCCCCTGACATGGAAAACCTGCTGAATGGTGCGGCAGATAAAGAGGAGTCGCCCCTTGGAAAGCAGATACTTAACCAGCTTAAGGAAAACCTGGTGATAGCCAGAGAGGATCAGATTCCCATCTGTCAGGACACGGGAATGGCTGTGGTTTTTCTGGAAGTGGGACAGGAAGTGCATTTTGAGGGAGGAAGCCTGGAAGAGGCAGTAAACGAAGGCGTCCGGGAAGGTTATCAGGAGGGGTATCTTAGAAAGTCTGTGGTAAAAGATCCTCTGATCCGGGAGAACACCAGGGATAATACTCCAGCGGTGATCCATTATACTATTGTGCCTGGAGATAGGGTAAAGATCACTTTGGCGCCGAAAGGCTTTGGGAGCGAAAATATGAGCCGGATCTTTATGAAAAAACCGGCAGACGGCATAGAAGGGGTAAAAGACGCAGTTCTTACAGCAGTGAGAGAGGCAGGCCCCAACGCATGCCCGCCTATGGTAATAGGTGTGGGAATCGGCGGAACTTTTGAAAAGTGTGCCCTTATGGCCAAGCAGGCGCTGGCCAGACCGGCAGACGAGGAAGCAAAGATCCCTTATGTAAGAGAACTGGAAAAAGAACTTTTAAAGGAAATAAACTGCCTGGGCATCGGGCCGGCAGGGCTTGGAGGGACAACTACGGCGCTGGCGGTAAACATCAATACCTACCCTACACATATTGCGGGACTGCCTGTGGCGGTGAATATATGCTGCCATGTAAACAGGCATATTACCAGAACGCTTTCATAAAAAGGAGACAAAGGATATGGACAGAGAGATAAAAGCTCCCATTGACAAAGAGACAGCAAAGTCTCTGCGGGCAGGAGATTATGTAAAGATTACGGGAACGATTTATACCGCCCGGGATGCCGCCCACAAACGGATGGCGGAAACTTTGGATAAAGGAGAAAAGCTTCCCATAGAAATAGAGGGGACTACCATTTATTATCTGGGGCCAACCCCGGCAAGGGAAGGCCGTCCTATCGGTTCAGCAGGTCCTACCACTGCCAGCCGTATGGATAAATATACGCCAAGGCTCCTGGATCTTGGCATGATAGGAATGATCGGAAAGGGAAAGAGAAGCCCGGAGGTCATTGAGGCGGTGAAAAGAAACGGAGCCGTTTATTTTGCGGCGGTGGGGGGTGCAGGCGCTCTTCTTTCCAAAAAAATCCTGTCTTCAGAAGTCATTGCCTACGAAGATCTGGGAACAGAAGCGATCCGAAAGCTTACCGTTAAGGATCTGCCGGTGATCGTGGTGATCGACTCCCAGGGAAATAATCTTTATGAGACCGCAGCGAAGGAGTGGAGGAGAGAGTCATGAAAAGAATTCTGATGATGGTTTTTAAGAACCTGCTGCTTGTTCCCTATGGATGGATCAAGCTCTGCTGGTATGCCGCCCATGTAGACCGTTATTCGGAGGCACAGAGATACGAACTTTTGCGTTATATTGATGCAAGAGCAAACTGGGGCGGAAATATTGTGATCGATGCACATGGAACAGAGAATATTCCCAATGAAAATGGATTTATGTTTTATCCTAATCATCAGGGCCTGTATGATGTGCTGGCGATCATAGCGGCCTGCCCGGTTCCCTTTTCTGTAGTCGCCAAAAAAGAAATTGCAGATATTCCTTTTCTGAAACAAGTTTTTGCCTGTATGAAAGCCTATATCATTGATAGAGAAGATATTAAACAGTCCATGCAGGTGATCATCAATGTGACAAAAGAAGTGAAAAGCGGAAGAAATTATCTGATCTTCGCTGAGGGAACCAGAAGCAAACATGGCAATCATCCTCAGGAATTTAAAGGAGGAAGCTTTAAGGCTGCAATGAAGTCCAAGTGTCCTATCGTCCCGGTGGCTTTGATCGATTCTTATAAATCTTTTGATACCGGATCGGTAAAGAAACTTACGGTACAGGTGCATTTCTTAAAACCTATACCTTATGAGGAATATAAGGATATGAAATCCACAGAGATCGCGGCAGAAGTGAAAAAGCGGATAGAAAAGACGATCCAGGAAAATGGAGGATGGGAATAAAAAAATATTATGGACGATAATAAATTACTGAAAAAAATATATATATTATGTATTATACTGATCATAAGTTTTTGGACGGTAGTGCTTGTGGGAGGTTTCTCTCTCCATAAGACACTGGACAGTATCCAGACGACTCAGACACAAATTGAAAAAGCAGCGGAAAATATTGAAGATATAGATATTGAGTCGGTGAATGAGACGATTGAATCGGTAAACGATACATTAAACATTCTAAACCAGGCTACAAATACCATTAAAGGATTATTTGAAGGCCAGTAAAAGATTTGTGAATATAGAAGGGTTACTGCATCACTATTACGAATGGCAGTTAACCCTTTTATTTATTAGGAAACGGATAACATTATTTTAAGAAAACCTGAAGAAAAATAAAAAAATAAAAAAATACCGTTGACAAGTAGATATTTCTTAAGTATAATTAACAATGCGC
>DXBU01000105.1 GCA_019116385.1 Candidatus Blautia faecigallinarum
CATGTATCATTTTACAAAACAGATGATACATGGGCTGTATCTGTTTTCCGGCAGAAGAAAAATTGCTGCGGCGTATCAGGAGGGCGTAAAAAGCTCATCCACAGTGAGCAGCAGTTCCCGGGCCAGGCTGAAAGCCAGGGACAGGGTAGGGTCGTATTTGTTATTTTCAATGGCGTTCACCGTCTGTGGAAAAAGAAAAAGAAGAAAAATAGAAAGATCCATGTTATAATAGGGAACACACAACAAGAAAAATAAAGGAGAAAATTCTCTATGGCTCTTTATGCGTTGGGGGATCTGCATCTGAGCTTTCAGGCGGACAAATCCATGGATGTATTTGGAAAAGTCTGGAAGCGCCATGAACGGAAAATCGAAAAATATGTAAACCAGATCGTTGGACCGGAAGATACCCTGGTACTCACCGGCGACCATTCCTGGGGACGGAAGCTGGCGGAATGCCGGGAAGATCTTGCGTTTATTGAAGACCTGCCCGGAAAGAAGATCCTGCTCCGGGGCAATCACGATATGTTCTGGGATGCAAAGAAGACAGAGCGGCTGAACGAAGAATTTCAGGGGAGACTGTTTTTTCTTCAGAATAACTACGCCGTCTATAAGGATTATGCCCTTGTAGGGACCAAAGGCTTTACCTTTGAAGGGCCGTTCTATCTGGACAGACGGGGCCGTATCATAGGCTGGGATGAAAAACAGGAAGAACAGGCAAAAAAGCTGGTGGACCGGGAAATGACCCGCCTTAGGGAGTCCTTCCGTCAGGCGGAAGAGGCCGGTTACCGGAAGTTCATCATGTTCCTTCATTACCCGCCCACGAATATCCTGGAAAAGACATCGCCCTTTACCAGAATCGCGGAAGAGTATGGAGCCGCCGCTGTGGTCTATTCCCACTGCCATGGAGAAAGCCGGTTCGGGGACAGTATCCGGGGAAAATACCGGGGCGTGGAGTATATTCTGGTCTCAGGCGATTATCTGAATTTTCATCCGGCGCTGGTGCTGCCGTAAAGACAAAGAGGAGGGGGAGATAGTGAAGAGGATCATTTTCAGCGATGTAGACGGTACCTTATTAAACTCTGAGCACAGGATCACTCCAAAGACACTGGAGGCCCTGAAAAAATTAAAAAAAGAAAACATTCCCTTTGTGATCGTATCTGCCCGGGGGCCTTCCGGTATTTATCCTTTTTTTCAGGAATACGGTCTTTCATGCCCGATCATCGCCTACAGCGGCGCTTTGATCCTGGATGAAGAACGCAAAGTATTATTCCACAGAGGCATGGATAAGAAAAAGGTAAAAGCGATCCTGGATTTTATGGAAGAGAGACGGCTGGATCTGACCTGGTGCCTCTATTCCTTTGATCAGTGGATCGTAAAAGAAAAAGACGATCCCAGAGTGCTCCGGGAAGAAAGGATCGTAAAAGCAGAAGCGATTCAGGGAACGGCAGATTCCATAAAAGAAGAGGAGATACATAAAATCCTCTGTATCTGCGGACCGGGAAAGATAGACCGGATCGAGCAGGAACTAAAACAGGAGTTTCCGGACTGCTCCATCGTAAGATCCTCAGAAATCCTGCTGGAGATCATGGCCGGAGGTATTTCCAAGGCAGATGCTGTCCGCACTTTATGTGCCCGGTGGAATACCCCTGTAGAAAACGCCATCGCATTCGGGGATCATTATAATGACGCGGATATGCTCCAGACTGTGGGAATGGGCTTCCTTATGGGAAACGCGCCCGATCCGCTGAAAGAGAAGATAAAGCTGCATACTCTGGATAACGACCATGACGGGATCTGCCATGGGCTTATGGAGCATGGGATATTACGTCGGGATTCAGAGAAATCTGTATCTGAAAAAATTTAAAAATCATCTGTACCGGGCCTGTGCCGTATTTTTATATGGCACAGGTATTTTTTTGTTGACAACCGTATCTTACAGTATTATACTGTATATATCAAACAAGTACAGTACAATACAAAGGACGGTGATAAGGTGGAGATATTCATCAATAACCATGCCAGCGTACCTATCTATGAGCAGATCTCTTCTCAGATAAAAGCCCTGATCATAAGCGGAGAGCTGAAAGCAGGAGAAGCCCTTCCTTCTATCAGAGGACTGGCGCGATCCCTGCACATCAGCGTACTGACGGTACAGAAGGCATATGAGGTGCTCCAGACAGACGGCTTTATCGAAACGACAGCGGGAAAGGGCTGCTTTGTATCCGCCCGGAATCAGGACTTCTACCTGGAGGAGCAGCAGAAAAAAATCGAAGATTATTTTATAAAAGCCATCGAGATAGCCAGGGTAAGCGGCATAAAGCTGGATAAACTGAAATCCCTGCTGGAATTATTATATGAGGAGGAATAAAGGCATGGAAAATGCAGCATTGGAGCTTATGGATGTAAGCAAGCACTATACGGATTTTACATTGGACCACATATCCTTTCAGGTGCCCCGGGGATGTATCGTCGGACTGATCGGAGAAAACGGAGCCGGAAAAAGCACCACGATCCATACAGTCCTGGGCCTGACCCATAAAGACGGGGGAACGGTCTCTCTTCTCGGAGAAACAGATCCGGATAAGATCTGCAGGGATCAGATCGGCGTGGTATTCGACGGCAATAATTATCCGGAAATGCTCACCCCGGCCCAGTTAGGGAAGGTGTTTAAGAATATATACCACTCCTGGGACCAGGACAGATATACAAAGCTTCTGGAACATTTCCGGCTTCCCATAAACAAGAGGCTGCGGCAGTTTTCCAAAGGGATGAAAATGAAATATGCCATTTCCGTGGCTTTTTCCCATAATTCCAGGATGCTGATCCTGGACGAGGCCACCAGCGGCCTGGATCCGGTGATGCGGGATGAGATCCTGGATATGCTTCTGGACTTTATCCAGGACGAAGACCATTCGATCCTGGTTTCTTCCCATATTACAAGCGACCTGGAAAAGATCGCCGATTATATCGTGTTCCTCCATAATGGAAGGATCGTATTTTCCAAACCAAAGGATGAACTGCTGGACTGCTATGGCATCATAAAATGCGGCGGGGCTCTGTTTGATAAGATCGACAAAAAAGAGATCATAGCTTATAGAAAAATGGATTATGAATGGCAGATCCTGGTGGAAAACCGTCAGGCGGTACAGAAAAAATATCCTGACGCACTGGTGACGCCTGCCACCATTGATGAGATCATGCTTATGTATGTAAAGGGGGAAGTTTCATGAAAGGACTGCTTATAAAAGACTTTTATATTATCAAATCCGTGCTGGCGATCATGTGCGTTGTCTTTCTTGTCATTGGAGCCAGCCTGTCTTACCTGGCGACGCCGTGGGTGCTGACTGTCCTGGCGACGGTGATGCTGGGAATGATGGTTACCACAACGATCAATGTGGACAGGAGTTCCGGATGGATGAAAACAGCATTTACAACACCTGTTTCAAGAAAAACAGTTATAGGCAGTAAATATATGATGTACCTTCTCTTAAGTGCCGCGGGGCTTCTGTTCGGTCTGGTATTCGGATCGGCGGCAACGGCGGTCCTGGGCGGAGATATGAGATCTGCGGGATTGTATATCTGCATCAGTGTTACCATGGCGCTCCTTTCCGGAAGCGTGATCCTGCCGGCCTGCTTTCTTTTGGATGACGGGAAAAGCATCCTGGGAAATATATTTGCTTATCCGCTGTCTGCCGGGATTTTTGTGGCATTTAGCCTTATCATGGGAGAAGGCGCGGCGACTTTGGGAGTACTCATCGGGATCGCGGTCTGTATTTTTGCGGCATCCTGGTTTTTGGCAGGTAAGGTTCTGGCAAAGAAAGATATTCTATAAGGAGGCGGGAGCATGATACTGGAAACGGAAAGGCTGTATCTGCGCAGGCTCAGGCAGGAGGACTTCCCGGCCTTATGCAGGATACTTCAGGATGAAGAAGCGATGTATGCCTACGAAGGGGCGTTTACCGATGAAGAAGTACAGGAATGGCTGGACAGACAGATCCGGCGCTATCAGAAATGGGATTTCGGCCTGTGGGCGGTTATTTTAAAGGAGACGGAGGAGCTGATCGGACAATGCGGGCTCACCATGCAGCAGTGGAAGGAACAGGAAGTCCTGGAGATCGGCTATCTTTTTCAGCGCGCGTACTGGCACAGGGGATATGCCATCGAGGCGGCGTCAGCCTGCAAAAGATATGCCTTTGAAACCCTGAAGGCAGACGAAGTATGTTCGATCATACGGGACACCAATATCCCTTCCCAGAAGGTCGCCCTGAGAAACGGCATGGTAAAAAAAGACACATGGACCAAACATTATAAAGGAGTGGATATGCCCCATTACCGGTTTGTGGCATACAAAGAAAACGAAAGACCCTAAGAGACATAACGGCCCCAAAATACCGGACAGCAGCGAAGGCGTCAAGACGCCAAATACAGGGATTATTAACCATATATAGTGGATTAATCCCTTGTCTTCCTCCTGGATACAGGCTACAATGTAGAAATACTACAGAAAGGAAAGGAGGAAACAAAATGAGATATGTCTGTTCCATATGCGGGTATGTCTATGACGAAGCCAGAGAAAAACTTCCTTTTTCACAGCTTCCAGAAGGATGGCAGTGCCCGGTATGTAAAGCAGCAAAGTCACTTTTTACACCGGAACAAAAAGAGGAAGCTCCCAAGCCGGCAAAGGAGTCTGACAAGCCGGAAAAGATATCCCTTGGGGAAGAGGAAGCTGAGAAAATCTCTGCGGGAGAATTGGCGGCTCTTTGTTCCAATCTTGCCCGGGGCTGTGAGAAACAGTATAAAAATCAGGAAGCGGTTCTGTTCCGTCAGCTGGCAGATTATTTTACTGGGAGGGTGCCAAAAGTACCAGAGGCAGATATCACAACCCTTTTAGGATTGCTTTCTGAGGACCTAAAGGATGGCTATCCTTTGCTTCGCTCTGCTGCGGATGAATGCAGCGACAGAGGAACTAAGCGGATCTGTGTATGGGGCGAAAAAGTTACCAATATGCTGAACTCTCTTCTTATACAGTACCAAAAAGAGGGAGAGGCCTTCCTTTCCGATAAGGAAATATGGGTCTGTACGGTGTGCGGATTTATTTATGTGGGAGAGCAGCCGCCGGAAATCTGCCCTGTGTGCAAAGTCCCTGGATGGAAGTTTGAAAAAGTAGAAGGGAGGGATCCGGCATGAAACAAATCGCGGTGAGAAATCTGCGCCTTTGTACAAAAGACTGCCTGTGTCTGTATGTTTGTCCGGTTGGAGCAACGGACACGGAGGATAGTATCATTGACGTGGAAAAATGTATTGGCTGCGGCGTGTGCGCGGATGCGTGCCCAAGCGGCGCTATTTCTATGGTGCCGGAAGAGTATCCCCCACAGCAGAAAAAAGAGGAGCGTGTTCTTGCTGCCTCCAGGACTTTGTCCCGGAACAAGGCAAAGGAAGAAGCAATAGCGCATCAGCTGGCCCAGGAGGCTGGCGGGGACGGAGGATACCGTCTTATGAAAGCGGCGGAAAAATCGATCCGTCTGGTACACGAGGATCTTTTAAGAGAATCTGGTTATATGCTGCCCCAAAGTGAAAACACCCATACGCTGCTTAAAACATTCCTTGCAGAACCGATAGCTGAAGACTTTCCGGCAGAGGCAGTAAAAGAACTGCAAAGACGGATCCCCTGTAATGAAAACAAAACGGAAGACGGAACAATAGGAGAAGAGAAAATGAGTAAATATACAGGCACACAGACAGAAAAAAACCTGGAGGCTGCTTTTGCGGGAGAATCCCAGGCACGCAATAAATATACCTATTTTGCTTCTGTAGCGAAGAAAGAAGGCTATGAGCAGATCGCAGCACTGTTCCTGAAAACTGCCGAGAATGAGAAGGAACATGCCAAGATGTGGTTTAAAGAAATGAACGGTATTGGAGACACTGCAGAAAATCTTCTTCATGCGGCAGAAGGGGAAAATTATGAATGGACAGATATGTATGATGGCTTTGCTAAAACTGCTGAGGAGGAAGGATTCCCGGAACTGGCAGCAAAGTTCAGGCTGGTTGCGGCTATCGAAAAGCATCATGAGGAACGCTATCGCGCCCTGCTCCGTAATGTGCAGACTGCGGAAGTGTTTAAAAAGAGTGAGGTCAAGGTATGGGAGTGCCGTAACTGCGGACATATTATCGTAGGAACTTCCGCACCGGAAATCTGCCCTACCTGTGCCCATCCCCAGAGCTTCTTTGAAATCAACTGTGAAAATTATTAACGCTCTTTCAAAAGAACCGGTTTTCAGGCCGCTGTCTCAAATTAATCTAATATAAAAATCCCTGCCTGCAGTATCCTATAAAGCTGCCGGCGGGGATTTTTTACTTAATTATTTCCTGTAAAATCCTCTTGAAAACAAACAAATGTTCTGATACAATAAATAAAAACAAATGTTCGATAAAATAAAGAACCTATACGACGGAACGATTTTTCCATACAGGCAGGTGAGGATAGACATGCAGAAGGCGAAAACCTATATTTGTATTGACTTGAAATCCTTTTACGCATCGGTAGAATGCTGTGAGAGAGGTCTGGACCCTATGACGACGAATCTGGTGGTTGCGGACGGAAGCAGGACGGAGAAAACGATCTGTCTTGCGGTCTCTCCTGCTTTGAAGTCGTATGGAATTTCAGGAAGACCCAGGCTTTTTGAGGTCATACAAAAGGTAAAGGAGATTAACCAGGAAAGAAGGCTGAAAGCACCAGAGGGAAAATTTACAGGAGCTTCTTCAGACATAAAAGAATTAGAAGCCCATCCGGAGCTGGAATTATCTTATATAACCGCGCCTCCCAGAATGGCGCTTTATATTGCATACAGCACCAAGATCTATCAGATCTATTTAAAATATGTAGCGCCGGAAGACTGTCATGTTTATTCTATCGATGAGATCATGATGGATGTGACAGAGTATTTGAAGTGTTATGGCATTACCGCCCGTGAGCTTGCCGGAAGGATCATTTTGGATATTTTGGAAGAAACAGGGATTACCGCCACGGCAGGGATTGGAACGAATCTTTATCTCAGCAAGGTAGCTATGGACATTGTGGCAAAGCATACCAAACCGGATAAAAATGGAGTACGGATCGCCTGGCTTAACGAACTGGCATACAGAAAGCTTTTATGGACCCATCAGCCCATCACTGACTTTTGGCGGGTGGGCAGAGGGTATGCGAAGAAACTTGCAGAATA
Organism: Candidatus Blautia faecigallinarum; assembly: GCA_019116385.1. Lineage (GTDB taxonomy): Bacteria > Bacillota > Clostridia > Lachnospirales > Lachnospiraceae > Blautia_A > Blautia_A faecigallinarum. The sequence goes on from DXBU01000105.1 coordinate 7,221, forward strand.
CGGAATGTTCACCATGGGCGACGTGGCGAAATGTTCTCTGGGAAAACCAGGGGATTATTATAACGAAGATCTGCTGTACAAACTTTTCGGCGTCAATGCCGAGCTTTTGATCGACCATGCCTGGGGCTGGGAGCCCTGTACCATTAGAGATATTAAAGAATATAAGCCGGATTCTAACAGTGTGGGAAGCGGGCAGGTGCTCCATTGTCCTTACCCCTGGGAGAAGGCGCGGCTGGTGGTGCAGGAAATGACGGATCAGCTTGTGCTGGATTTAGTGGACAAACACCTTATGACAGATCAGATCGTTCTTACGATAGGCTATGACATAGAAAATTTAAAGAAACTGAAAGGGAAGAGCGCTTATCAGGGAGAAGTGACAGTGGACAGGTACGGAAGAAAGGTTCCCAAACATGCTCATGGAACCGTAAATTTAGGAGAATGGACTTCCTCTGGGAAAACTGTCACAGAAGCTGTTTTAGGTCTGTATGACAGGATTACAGATAAGGGACTGCTTGTGCGGAGGGTGACCCTTAGTGCAAACCATGTGCTGGACGAAGATTGTGTGGTCGAGGAACAGACATTCGAACAGCTTGCTCTTTTTACTGACTATGAGGCGCTGGAAAAAGAGCGGAGGAAAAAGGAAGAAGAGGCCATGCGGGAGAGAAAGATTCAGGAAGCCATGCTGGAGATTAAAAAGAAATTTGGGAAAAATGCTGTTTTAAAAGGCATGAACCTTTTAGAAGGAGCTACAGCCATGGACAGAAACAGGCAGATTGGAGGGCACCGGGCATGAAAAGACATTTGATGAGCCAAAAAGACAGACATCGCTACGATGAGATCCTGTAT
>DXBU01000011.1 GCA_019116385.1 Candidatus Blautia faecigallinarum
CTCTTCCATATCAGAAAACGCTTTCTGATTTTCTTCGATAAAGTTTCTTAACTGCTCTTTATCCTGGGTGTATTTCAAAAAGCCGAACACTTCTTTTATGTCGCTGCGGAACCACTCCAGGTTTTCCCAGGCGCGTACCTCCAGCAGGTTTATAGGGTAGTCGGCGATCATCTTTTGTATCATCCTGTCCAGGCCGGTCAGGTTCAGCATTTCCTTTAAAGTCCTGGCTCCGTTCCAGGCATCGCGGCCGGTATACACCACCATGGTAAAAGCCGGGTCTAAATGCTCATCCTTTTTCAGTCCGGATAAAAATTCCGCCCCGTTTTCCAGATCTTTTGATTTCCTGTGTTCTTTCAGGCGTTCTCTCCATTGCCGGTAATAATTCGATGCATCAGTGGTCATCACCCGCACCGGCATGGCGTAGTGGGGCTCACTCTGATTCTGGAGCGCCACCAGGATCACATGGCATCTCAGGCGTATCTTACGCATCAGATCCACGATGTTCACACTGGCGTGGAGCACGGATCCATACCCGTCTGTTCTGGGGATGACCGGATCCAGTTCCAAGATATCCTCCGGATGGATCATCTGCTGTCCATGGTATACGTACCCATTCATAAGATCCGCAAATCGTTCCTTGTCCTTAAAGTACTCACTGGCCGCTAAGTTTTGTTCCTGCATACGCACCTTCCTTTCTTGAAGCAGAAACAAATCAAAAGCACAAAGGAACATTTTGTACTATTATTATAGAAAATTTTCCATGCAAATTCAATCTGTTTCTGCACTTCTGTTTCGTTTATAGTAAGTTGGGAAATTCGGACCGAATGGTCCTGAAGAGATTTCTTGTATGTTATAAGATTCTCCTGAAAAAGTCAATAAAAAATTACTTAAAATTTCATAGCATAACAATAAAAAAGATCCGGAAGCCGCCTGGTCTTTATAAAAACCGAAAAAGCGGCAGGATATTAAAAAACAAGTACCATAAAAGAAATCTGTCTTTCATGGTACTTGTCAATTTTATGCAGGATGATGGAGGCTGCGGATGCATTTAAATCCGGCCTCTTTCAGCGGCCGGCACCAGCGCCCTTAGATCTCATTCCCCGGGAATTTGGGAATACCGTCAAATCCCTTCTGCAGATCCTCATCTGTGGGGATGTAGTCGGACATTTCTCCGTTGTTGAATTTCTCATAAGCGTACATGTCGAAATATCCTGTTCCTGTAAGGCCGAATACGATGGTCTTTTCTTCGCCGGTCTCCTTGCACTTCATGGCCTCGTCGATAGCCACCTTGATGGCATGTGAGCTTTCCGGCGCCGGAAGGATGCCTTCCACCCGGGCAAACTTCTCTGCCGCCTCGAATACGGAGGTCTGCTCTACGGAACGCGCTTCCATCAGACCGTCTGCGTAAAGCTGGGAAAGCACAGAGCTCATGCCGTGATACCGGAGACCGCCTGCATGGTTTGCGGACGGGATAAATCCGCTTCCCAGAGTATACATCTTCGCCAACGGCGTCACCATTCCGGTGTCGCAGAAGTCGTATACATATTTTCCTCTGGTAAGACTTGGACAGGATGCCGGTTCAACGGCGATAAACTGATAATTTCTTTCTCCCCGGAGCATCTCGCCCATAAACGGAGAGATCAGGCCGCCAAGGTTGGAGCCGCCGCCGGCGCAGCCGATGATCACATCCGCTTTCACGCCGTATTTATCCAGAGCCGCCTTTGTCTCCAGACCGATGATGGACTGGTGGAGCAACACCTGGTTCAGCACGCTTCCCAGCACGTAACGGTATCCCTCCTGGTGTGTGGCACATTCCACCGCCTCGGAGATAGCACAGCCAAGGCTTCCGGATGTTCCGGGATGCTCTGCCAGGATCTTCCTGCCCACCTCTGTGGTGTTAGAGGGGGACGGGGTCACTTTTGCCCCATAGGTCCGCATAACTTCTCTGCGGAAGGGCTTCTGCTCATAAGAGCACTTCACCATGTATACCTGGCAGTCCAGATCCAGGTATGCACAGGCCATGGAAAGGGCAGTACCCCACTGGCCGGCTCCGGTCTCTGTGGTCACGCCTTTCAGGCCCTGTTTCTTTGCGTAATAGGCCTGGGCGATGGCGGAATTCAGCTTGTGGCTTCCGCTGGTGTTGTTTCCTTCAAATTTATAATAGATCTTGGCCGGCGTCTGAAGCTTCTCCTCCAGGCAGTAGGCACGTACCAGAGGGGACGGGCGGTACATCTTATAAAAGTTCCGGATCTCCTCGGGGATCTCAATATATGCGTTGTCATTATCCAGCTCCTGCTTTACCAGCTCGTCACAGAATACTGCACCCAGTTCCTCCGCGGTCATAGGTTTTAAAGTGGCTGGATTTAAAAGGGGCGCCGGTTTGTTTTTCATATCGGCACGGACATTGTACCATGCTTTCGGCATTTCCTGCTCTTCCAGATAAATTTTGTAAGGGATTTTCTTTGTTTCTGCCATGATTGTTTCTCCTCTCTTATTCATTTTCTGGTGGGAGGAACGCATAAAAAAATACCCTCGTCTCCCACAACTACGATTTCTGCAGGGACAAGAGTACAAACTCCTGCGGTGCCACCCGGCTTGGTATAAAATACCCACTCAGCGCATACTGACATATGCTTTCTTTGATAACGGAGTATGTTCTCCGGCTCGCCTACTGTGAATGTTCAGCTCGCCCTTGGAAGCCCATTCCCTTCTATCCCTGATGCCGCTTCCCACCAACTGCGGCTCTCTGTGATCAGATTCCTAAAAGGTACTTACTCTTCTTCAACGGTTTTTTACGATGGAATATTTATACCACGTTTTACCGTCAATTGTCAACCCGGTTTTTTAATTTCAGAATTTTCATGGATTATTATACAATTATCCCGTGTCATTTCTGTATTAAAAAACAGAAGCGACACGGGACAGTCTCATAAATTCTTTTTATAACTCTTCATCCACATATCTCTGGATATTTGACGCATTCACATACTTCTTCAGGTGCTCCCCGTCGGTGATCACCAGAGTAGGTGCCTGCATGATGCCGAAACGTCTGGCCATATCCGGATTCTTTTCTGCATCGATGATCTCCAGATCTTCCCCTTCCAGCATTTTCTTTGCGATACGGCAGTTGGGGCAGGTGCTGGTGGTAAATAAATATCTGTGGGTTTCCATAGGTTGGATCTCCACCTCATCCTCTTTCATGGTCACCACGCTGGCATGGACATTCTTTTTCATTGTAGAATGGGTAATGTCATAAAGGGTACGGTTCTTATACTCCTGGGCCTTGCCGTCGTTCCAGTTCTGTACCGGACGGTAGTAACCGGTGATCCTGCTGTATACCTCCGCCTTCTTTCCGCATTTCGGACAGGTAAAGTGCTCTCCGCTCAGATAGCCATGCTCCTGGCATACGGAATAGGTCGGTGAGATCGTATAGTAAGGCAGACGGTAATTTTCCGCGATCTTCCGCACCAGAGAAGCGGCTGCCTTCCAGTCCGGAAGCTTTTCGCCCAGAAATCCATGGAATACGGTACCTGAGGTATAAAGGGTCTGCAGCTCATCCTGGATGTCCAGGGCATCAAAAATATCGGAGCTGAATTCCACTGGAAGATGGGAACTGTTGGTATAGTAAGGAATATCCCCCTTGCTTCCCGCTGTGCGGATATCCGGCCAGCGTTTTCTGTCGTGCTTTGCCAGACGGTACGCGGTGGATTCTGCCGGGGTAGCCTCCAGGTTAAACAGCTCGCCCGGGTATTCCTCCTGATAGTCGGAGAGGCGGCTGCGCATATGTTCCAGTACCTCTTTGGTAAATTTCTGGGTACGGGCATCTGTCATGTCACAGCCCAGCCATTTGGCATTTAAACCTACTTCATTCATTCCCACCAGTCCTATGGTAGAGAAATGATTGTCAAAGCTTCCCAGATAGCGCTTGGTATAAGGATACAAACCTTCGTTCAGCAGCTTGGTGATGATATCACGCTTAATATGCAGAGATCTGGCCGCTACATCCATCATATGGTCCAGACGGCGGTAAAACTCTTCCGGCGTCTTGGAAAGGTAGGCGATCCTTGGCATGTTGATGGTGACCACGCCCACAGAACCGGTGCTCTCTCCTGAGCCGAAGAAACCGCCGCTCTTTTTCCGGAGTTCCCGAAGGTCCAGGCGCAGACGGCAGCACATACTGCGGATGTCGCTGGGTTTCATGTCGCTGTTGATATAATTGGAAAAATACGGAGTTCCGTATTTTGCCGTCATTTCAAAGAGGAGACGGTTGTTTTCGGTATCGGACCAATCAAAATCTTTGGTTATGGAATAGGTGGGGATGGGATACTGGAAGCCTCTTCCGTTTGCATCGCCCTCGATCATCGTCTCGATGAAGGCCTTATTCACCATATCCATTTCTTTTTTGCAGTCCTTGTATTTGAAATCCATTTCCTTGCCGCCTACGATAGCCGGAAGTTCTGCCAGGTCATCGGGAACGGTCCAGTCAAGGGTAATATTGGAAAAAGGCGCCTGGGTGCCCCAGCGGCTGGGGGTGTTCACACCGTAAATAAAGGATTCGATGCACTTTTTCACTTCCCTGTAGGAAAGGTTGTCCGCCTTTACAAAAGGAGCCAGATAAGTATCAAAAGAAGAAAATGCCTGTGCGCCGGCCCATTCATTTTGCATGATGCCCAGGAAGTTTACCATCTGGTTGCACAGTACGCTTAAATGCTTGGCCGGAGAAGAGGTGATCTTCCCTTCGATGCCGCCTAATCCCTCCTTGATCAGCTGCTTTAAGGACCATCCCGCGCAGTAGCCGGTGAGCATGGACAGGTCGTGGATATGGATATCTGCATTTCTGTGGGCGTCTGCGATCTCGCTGTCATAAATCTCGGAGAGCCAGTAATTTGCTGTAACAGCTCCGGAATTGCTTAAGATCAGTCCTCCTACGGAGTAGGTCACTGTAGAATTTTCTTTTACCCTCCAGTCTTCTACTTTTACATAGCTGTTCACGATCTCTTTGTAGTCCAGGATCGTGGATTTCATATTGCGGATCTTTTCTCTCTGTTTACGGTAGAGGATGTAAGCCTTGGCAACGTCTGCATAGCCGGCCTGGATCAGGACGTCTTCTACACTGTCCTGGATGTCTTCTACTGTGATCTTATTATCTGAAATTTTATCCTGAAAATCTGCGGTGACACGAAGTCCTAAAAGATCGATCATATCCTGGCTGTAGGTTTTATCCTTGGCCACGAAAGCCTTATCGATGGCAGATGTAATTTTCCCCATTTTAAATTCCGCAATCTCCCCATCGCGTTTTACTACCTGAAACATTCTGCTTATTGCCTCCTCTGTTTGTCTAAAAATCTTTTTCTGCTCTGCCGCTGGATCAGCGTGCAAGGATATTGTAGCAGACTCTTCCAGGAACGTCAATACAAAAACACCATATCTAGTGCTTTTGGTTAAAAGAGCACAAAATATGGTGTTTTGAATATTTTTTCTATAAAAACTGTCAGCAGATATTTCCATAAATTTCCATAGGAACACGGGCCTTGACAGCGATCCCGTTTTCTGTATATTCCTCGGAAAGAAGCTGTCCGTGCCTGCGGATCAGCTGGAGTTTTCCTGCCTCCTGGTAGGGAAACAGGCGTTCCACATAGATCTGTTCTTCTGCCAGGAGCTTTTCCAAAAGTAATTTTAACGAATCCAGGCCCTCTCCGGTTTTTGCTGAAATTTTCAGGGTATAGTCTGCCTGCAGATCCCGGATCTGGACTTCCGGGACAAGGTCCTGTTTGTTTAAAAGAGTAATGACCTTCTTCCCCAAAACCTCCAGTTCCCTTAAGGTCTCGTATACAATGTGCATCTGCATTTCCGCCTGAGGATTGGACACATCCACTACATGAAGGATATAATCCGCATATTTTGCCTCTTCCAGCGTGCTTTTAAATGCCTCCACCAGATGATGGGGCAGCTTGCGGATAAACCCTACCGTATCGGTAAGCAGGATCTGCTGTCCGTCTGCAAGGGTCAGGGCTCTTGTGGTAGGATCCAGGGTAGCAAAAAGCTTGTCCTCGGAAAGCACTTCCGCTCCGGTAAGGGCATTGAGCAAAGTGGATTTTCCGGCATTTGTATACCCCACAATAGCGGCGGTCTTCACATTTCCCCGCTTTCGTCCGTTCCGGATCAGCTCCCGGTGTTTTTCCACCTGGACAAGGTCTTCCTTCAAAGCGGAAATCCGGGTACGGATCAACCTTCGGTCCGTCTCCAGTTTTTTCTCGCCAGGCCCCCTGGTGCCGATGCCGCCGCCCAGACGGGAGAGGGATTCCCTAAGCCCCACAAGCCTTGCGGACCGGTAGCGGAGCTGCGCCAGTTCCACCTGGATCTTTCCCTCGCTGGTCACAGCCCGCTTGGCAAAAATATCCAGGATCAAAAGGGTACGGTCCATGACTTTTATGTCCAGTTCCCGTTCCAGATTGTTCATTTGGGCCGGGGACAGCTCATCGTCACAGATGATCCCTGTGGCATCTGCCGCCAGGACGAGGCTTTTCACCTCATCGATCTTTCCTTTTCCAATATAGGTGCCCGGGTGTATCGCTTCCCGGTTCTGTATGATCCGGCCTACTGCGATAGCTCCCGCTGTCTGGGCAAGCTCCTCCAGCTCATCCATGGATTCCCGGATATCGCCCTCTCCCATCTGCACGCCTACCAGGACTACCCGTTCTTCTATTTCCTCAAAATATTCCATATACACTCCTGTATTTACTGTACCGTTCCTTCTGTATCGGTGTTATCCAGGGCAGCTCCATCCTGGGAGGAAACTTCAGACTCTGCCGCTGTATTTTCCTGGGTACTTGTTCTGGTCTTTAAAAAAGCCAGCTCCTTTTGTACGGATTCATCATCCGGGTACAGTTCCAGATATTCCTCCGCCTTCTCCTGGGCTTTGGAAAAATCAAGCTTTCTTTCATAGGCAACGATCTCATTAAACAAAAGATCCTGCCGTTCCTCTTCACTTGCCAGGGGCAGTCCGGTGGAAATATTGGTCAGGGCAGCATCGTAGTTTTCCTCTGCGATATCGCATAGAGCCAGCCCATTGTATCCGCCTGCAGATTCTCCCTCTGCTGCTGTGTATTCCTGGTACATGGCCCGGGCATTGGAAATATCATCTGAAGCCAGATACACCATCCCCAGGATCAGAAGAGCTTCGGTGCTGTCGTTGTTTACCGCCTCGATCAATTCCTTCTGGGCATTGGAATAGTCCTGCATATAGTAATAAGCCCGGCCTCTGTCACAATAATCCCCGGCGTCTTTGGGCTCCGTTTCCAAAGCGGCTTCCAGATACCGTGTCCCATCGGCCTCCATGTCCCTTTCCAGATATGCCTGATAGATCTGAAGGGCCATATCATAGGTAGGCTCTTCCACATATGCTTCATCAAAGTTTGTCATGGCTTCGTCGTACGAGTCCATGGCAAGGGCAACGGTTCCAGCCAGATAGTACCCGTCGGCATCCATAGAATAATCCTGGGCCAGCGTCTGACAGTCCGCCATGGCGTTCTCATACTGCTGTGCCCTGATCTCTGCTGTGATCCGATAGGACAGGATATCCTTTGCAAGGGACTTGCTTACCTTTTCACAGTTAAGGGCGTTGGTAAAGCTTTCGATGGCTCCTTCATAATCGCCCATACGGAGGCTGGCGATCCCCATTCCCCGGTAAGACTGGGGCAAATGCACTCCGTTTGCCGCAGACGTCTCATAGCCGGACAAGGCAGCCTCATAGCTGCCCTGTTCCAGATTTTGCTCCGCCTGTTCATAAATCTTCTGTTTTTCTCCCTGGCAGCCGGAAAGCATAGCAATGCATCCCAAAACCGCCAGTATCCATGGCGTTGTTTTTTTCTTCATGTATTTCCTTTATTCCACTACAAGTCCTTCCGACTCGATCACTTTTACAACACTGTCTACATATTTATGGCAGAGCTCATCCGTACCAGCCTCTACCATCACACGGATCACCGGCTCTGTGCCGCTTTCCCGCACCAGGATGCGTCCGTCCCCTCCAAGGTCTTTCCCAGCCTGCTCTACCGCAGCTCTCACCTTGGGATTTTCCTGGGCTGCCTTTTTGTCCGCTACCCGTACGTTTCGCAGCACCTGAGGATATACCTTCATCTCCTTTGCCAGATCACAGAGGGTGGCCTTCTTTTCCACGCAAGCCTCCATAACCATCAGGGAAGTCAGGATACCATCTCCTGTTGCTGCATAACGGCTGAAAATAATGTGGCCGGACTGCTCGCCGCCAATGCTGTAGTTGTTCTCCAGCATGTTCTCTGCCACATATTTATCGCCTACTGCCGTCTGCTCATAACGCATTCCTTCTCTTTCCAGGGCTTTATAAAGTCCCAGATTGGACATAACGGTGGTAACCACGGTGTCCCCGTTTAACCGTCCCTGCTCCTTTAAATATTTTCCGCAGACATACATGATCTTGTCGCCGTCCACAATATTTCCTCTGTGATCCACTGCGATACATCTGTCGGCATCACCGTCATAAGCAAAACCTACGTCCAGACCGTTTTCTACCACGTATCTCTGGAGTACTTCAATGTGCGTGGAGCCGCAGTTGGTATTGATATTGGTGCCGTCAGGATTGTTGTTGATCACATAGGTTTTTGCACGCAGGGCATCAAAAACACTCTTGGCAATAGCAGAAGAGCTTCCGTTGGCACAGTCCAGTCCTACTTTGATATTCTTGAAATCCCGGCAGGGGATGGAGATCAGATAGCCAATATAGCGGTTTCTTCCGGAAGCGAAATCGATGGTACGTCCAATATCCTCCTTGGTAGCCAGAGGAAGTTCTTCGATCTCCCCATCCAGATAAGCCTCGATCCGCTCTTCGATCTCTGCTTCGATCTTCTGTCCGTTTCCGTTGAGAAGTTTGATCCCGTTGTCATAAAACGGATTGTGGCTGGCGGAGATCATGATACCGCAGTCAAAGTCCTCGGTCCTTACCGCGTAGGAAACGCTTGGGGTCGTGGTGACATGGAGAAGATAAACATCTGCGCCGGAAGCAGTAAGGCCTGCAACCAGGGCATACTCAAACATATAGCTGCTCCTTCTGGTATCCTTGCCGATAACGATCTTTGCCTTGTGGTCACGGCCATAATACCATCCCACATAGCGTCCAACCTTAAATGCATGGTCAACAGTCAACTTTACATTTGCTTCCCCGCGGAAGCCGTCGGTTCCAAAATATTTTCCCATAATATATCCCTCACTACTTCTGTTTCAAAAAATCAATCGCTTTTTTTATCATACCACATAGAAAAGCGTTTGTCACATGATTCTTTCTTTTTGGATTTTCAGCTCCCGCTGTATAGATCCGCCGGATACACGCCTCTTTGGATCAGATCGGCAAAAGCCTGGATCACCGTCTCCTTGTCCTCCTGGTAAGTCACTCCAAACCAGGTATCTTTTGTTTCCAGCACCTCCACGCTGGCTTTTTGGCGCTTCAAAAGGGCATCTATAAGTGTGGGAAGCAGATATTCTTTTTTCAGTTCGTCTTTTTCTTTGTCCTTAAGGAATTCCACAAATCCTTTTTCCAGTGTCTCCATAAAATCCGGTGTAAGTCCCCACATATTCATAGATACCAGACTCTTCGTATCCAGATCCTGGCAGGTGCCGTCTTCCAGGCGCGCCTGGGCTCCGGAGGGTACTTTATAGATATTGTGCGTTTCCGTAACTCCCGTAAGATGTCCCTCCTCGATCCGGCAGATCCCGCGGGTCACGGCTCCGTTGTCGCTTAAGGTATTTCCCAAGCGGAAACCGGCCATACAGATATGCAGTTTTCCGTCCTCCTCCTGTTCTTTTACCAGGTAGTCATGGACCTTTACATAGGCTTCTTTTCCATAATAATCGTCTGCGTTGATCACGGCAAAGGGTTCCGAAAGTACTTTCTTAGCCGCCAGGACCGCCTGTCCGGTTCCCCAGGGCTTCGTCCGTCCGGCAGGAAGGGAAAAGCCCTTGGGAAGATCGTCCAGTTCCTGGAAAACGTATTCCACTTCTGTAATTTTTGCGATCTTTTTGCCGATGATCCGGTGAAACTCCTCTTCGATGTCTTTTCTGATGATAAATACCACCTTATTGAACCCGGCCTCCAGGGCATCATAGATGGAATATTCCATAATGATCTCCCCGCCCGGTCCTACCGGCGCAAGCTGCTTGATCCCTTTTCCAAATCGGCTCCCTATCCCGGCAGCCATGATTACAAGCGCCGTCTTTTTCATTTGTTTCTCCTCCGTTCTACTGTCTGGCATAGCCAATGGTTTCCTTTGTTTCTTTATTCTTTTTCCTGAAGTCTGCCCAGCTTCGCCGCCTGATCCGCCGCGATAAGGCTGTCGATGATTTCTGAAAGATCTCCGTTTAATACGCTGTCCAGCCGGTGAATGGTAAGCTTGATCCTGTGATCCGTCACACGTCCCTGGGGAAAATTGTAGGTGCGGATCTTCTCGGAACGGTCTCCTGTACCGATCTGGCTTCTTCTCTCTTCCGCCTCCGCATCATGCTGTTTGGCCAATTCCATCTCGTAAAGACGGGAACGGAGCACCTTCAGCGCCTTGTCTTTATTTTTCAGCTGGGATTTTTCGTCCTGGCAGGAAATGACGATCCCTGTGGGGATATGGGTCAGCCGCACCGCCGAGTCGGTAGTATTTACACACTGGCCGCCATTTCCGGAAGCACGGAATACATCAAATTTACAGTCATTCAGGTCCAGATGGAAGTCTATCTCCTCCGCCTCGGGCATGATCGCCACCGTGCAGGTTGAGGTGTGGATCCTGCCCCCGGATTCGGTTTCCGGCACACGCTGCACACGGTGTACACCGCTTTCATACTTCAGGCGGGAGTAGGCTCCCTGTCCCTGGATCATAAAGGTTACTTCCTTGAACCCTCCCAGCCCGTTCTCATTTAAACTGAGCATTTCTGTTTTCCAGCGAAGGGATTCCGCGTATTTTACGTACATGCGGTAAATTTCGGCTGCAAACAAGGCCGCCTCGTCCCCTCCTGCCCCTGCCCGGATCTCTACGATAACATTTTTATTATCATTGGGGTCTTTGGGAAGAAGAAGGATTTTTAATTTGTGCTCCAGCTCGTCTATCTGTTTTTTGGCCTCGGAAAGTTCTTCCTTGAGCATTTCCCGCATTTCTTCGTCTTTTTCTTCTTCCAGCATGGAAACGCTGTCTTCTATGGTCTGTTTATTTTTTTTGTATTCTCTGTAGGTTTCCACGATGGGAGAAAGCTCACTCTGTTCCCTCATCAGCTTTTGAAAGCGTTCCTGGTTGTCTGTGACCCCTGGTTCTCCCAGTTCATTTAAAATCTCATCAAACCGGATCAGTAAATCTTCCAATTTATCAAACATGAATCTCCTCCTGCTGTTCTCATACATGGTATGGTTTACGCCCAAGAACTACCCGGTCCAGTCCGGACAGATCCTGTTTTATTTTTACATCCAAAAAGCCGGCCTCCTTCATCAGAGAAGAAACCGCTCTTCCCTGACGGCAGCCGATCTCATATAAGAGCCATCCCCCTGGTTTCAGATAATCGCCTGCCTTGGCCGTGATCGACCGGTAAAAGGAAAGCCCGTCTTCTCCTCCGTCCAGTGCCATCCTGGGGTCATAAAGGCGGACCTCCTCCATCAGGCCCTCGATCTCCTTTTGGGGGATGTAAGGCGGATTCGAAATAAGGATATCATATTTTACCAAAGGTTTTCCATCCTTTTCCTGAAAATATCCCGCCGAAAATGTATCACTTTCCACAAATACTGCCCGATCCTGTACTCCGTGCTTTTCTGCATTCTTTTTTGCCACCAGAAGGGCCGAAGAAGAAAGATCTGCTCCCACTCCCCTGGCATCCTCCCTTTCTTTGAGAAGGCTTATGAGAATACATCCCGAACCGGTGCACATGTCCAGGATCCTGGGGGCAGGGAGCTCTTTCATAACAAGAAGGGCCTCTTCTGCAAGGATTTCTGTATCTTGTCTGGGGATCAGGACCTTGTCATTTACCAGGAATTCATAGCCCATAAAAAAAGCCTGTCCGGTCAAATGCTGCAGGGGAATATGTCTGGCCCGCTCCCGGCAGAGCTTTTTGTATAGTTCTTCAGTTTCAGGAGCCGCAGGCTCATCTTTGTGGGCATAATAATAGGCCCGGCTTTTTCCTGCGGCATATTCCAGAAGGAGCCAGGCGTCCAGCCCGGCTTCTCCGATCCCAGAGCGTTCCAAAAGCTCTGTTCCTTCTTTCAGCAGTGCCTCAAGGGTTTTCATCTGCATCTACCTCAACCTGAAATTCTTCTTTCAGATATGCTTTCCAGTCAAACACTGCTTCTACCGCCTTGATGGCAACCTCCACCATATCCGGCGTAGGCTCCTTGGTGGTAAGCTTTTGCAGAGCCAGACCTGGCTTGCTTAAAGCGCATGCGATCTTGTTATCTGTTCTTCCTGCCCACTGGATCATCTCAAAGGAGATGCCGGCAACTACAGGGACCATTAAAAGTCTTCCCAGAAGCCGTACCCAGAAGACCGGAACCAGTACAAATATAAAATGCAGAAAAATACTGACGATCATGACCAGGAACAGAAAACTGGTCCCGCATCGTTTGTGCTGGCGGGAACTTTTCATAACATTCTCCACGGTAAGAGGCATACCGTGTTCCACGCAGTTGATGCACTTGTGTTCTGCCCCGTGATACATAAAGGTCCTTTGGATATCTTTAAGCCGGGAGATCAGAACCATATAGCCTAGGAACAAGAACAATTTTACAAATGCTTCCGCAATGGTGATGAGAAATTCGGAAGCTCCTGCGTGCTTCAAAAGACTTGCCAGGGCATAGGGAAGCAGCATAAATGCAGCCACCGACACGACAATCGATATGGCAACTGTAATATACAAAAGCCATTTAAACTGCTTGTCTTCCTTTTCTTTCTGGGCGACCCGCTCCTCTTCTGTCAGGTGCGCCTTCTTTTTCTCTTCCTCTTCGTCTTCTTCATCTCCGGCGATCTCCGCAGAATACATGAGGCACTTGGTGCCTACCACAAGGGAATCTACAAAGCTTACCACGCCGCGGATGATCGGCTTTTTCCAGAATGCGGATTTTCCGAAAATACATTTATAATCTTCTACTTTTACTTCAATCTCTTTGTCCGGCCTGCGCACAGCGGTGGCGTATTTGTCTTTGTGCCGCATCATGATCCCTTCCATGACCGCCTGGCCGCCAATGTTTGATGACTTCATAGCTTGTAAACTTTCTCCTAAAAATTTAAAGAAAGGTTGAGATTTCCCAACCTCAACCTGTTCTCACTGTGCAATATTTGTCTGATTTATAAGCCGTATTTCTTGTTGAACTTATCAATACGTCCACGAGCCTGTGCAGCCTTCTGCTGGCCGGTGTAGAATGGATGACATTTGGAGCAGATTTCTACGTGGATATCCTGCTTGGTAGAACCTGTTGTAAATGTGTTTCCGCAGTTGCAGGTTACAGTGGCCTGATAGTAGTTCGGATGGATTCCTTCTCTCATGTTATTCACCTCTCTAAAATTTCTTCTATTTTCTATTCGCATTTCTTTGACGAATTCACTATTAAACAGCTTACTGATTATAGCATACTCTATTTTTAAATGCAAGCTGTTTATAAAAATTTCTGTTTTTTCGCCATATGGACAAATTCCGCATTGCTGCGGGTCCTGGAGAACATGTTTAGGATCTGTTCTACCGCTTCTTCTGCCTTCATGCTGTTTAAGGCTTTGCGCATGTTGTAGATCGCTTCCTGCTCGTCCCGGCTTAAAAGGAGATCCTCCCGCCTGGTTCCGGATTTCTGGATATCAATTGCTGGAAATACTCTTCTTTCCTGAAGTTTGCGGTCCAGTACCAGTTCCATGTTGCCGGTTCCTTTAAATTCCTCATAGATCACATCGTCCATTTTGCTTCCTGTGTCCACAAGAGCGGTGGCTAAAATGGTCAGGCTGCCTCCCTCCCGCATGTTGCGGGCCGCACCGAAAAAGCGCTTGGGCATATGAAGGGCCGCCGGATCTAAACCGCCGGAGAGCGTACGTCCGCTTGGAGGGATGACCAGATTATAAGCCCTTGCCAATCTGGTGATGGAATCCAGAAGGATTGTCACGTCTTTTTTGTGTTCCACAAGGCGGCGTGCCCGCTCTACCACCATCTCCGATACACGCTTATGATGTTCCGGCAGCTCGTCAAAGGTAGAATAGATCACCTCCACGTTTTGTCCCTGGATGGCTTCCTTGATATCAGTCACCTCTTCCGGGCGTTCATCAATAAGAAGAATGATCAGATGCATATCCGGATTATTATACAAAATCGACTTGGCCACATCTTTCAAAAGGGTGGTCTTTCCTGCTTTTGGCGGAGAAACGATCATTCCTCTCTGGCCCTTTCCAATGGGACTGATCAGATCTACGATCCGCATGGCCATTGTCCCGCCAGGGCGCTCCATCACCAGGCGCTCATCGGGGAAGATCGGCGTCATATCTTCGAAATTGTATCGCTTTTGTCCTTCGCTTGGATGGAATCCATTGATGGAAGTCACATAAAGCAGGGCGCTGAATTTTTCTCCCTGAGTCTTGATACGGATATTTCCCTGGATGATATCCCCGGTTTTCAGGTTAAAGCGGCGTATCTGGGAGGGAGAAACGTAAATATCGTTTTCTCCGGGGAGATAATTTTCACAGCGGATAAATCCATATCCGTCCGGAAGCACTTCCAGGATCCCGTTGGCCTTTTCTCCGCTGTCCAGCTGGACTGTTTCCGCAGGGATACGGTAAGAATTCGTGTACGAATTGTTTTTTGCATACCCGGAACCGGAAGTTTCGTTTTTGGAGGGTCTGGATTCTTCTTTTATTTCTGTCTCCTCTTTCTGGATATGTTCTCTTTCACTTTCCCTTTCTGTTTCTTTTCTATTTTCTTTTCTATTTTCTTTTCCATTTTCTTTTTCATCCTCTTCCAGCATGCGCTCGATCAGTTCTGGCTTTCTAAGTGTAGAAATGCCTTTTAGGCCTCTTGCCTTTGCCAAGTCTTTTAAGGTGGCAAGGGAGAGGGATTCATACTTTTCTCTCATAAAATATACATCCTCTGTCTTTAATTATAGTATTTACGGGATACTCTGTCGGAATTGACACAGACACCAGCATGGCAGGAAAGCTGATGCGATTTTATTCCTGCACCTTTTCCCAGGTGCAGGATTTATTTTATTATATACATCTTTTTCCAGATTTTGCAAGATACTCTCTTAAAAAGAATAAAAATTTTTCCATTTCCTGTTCCGTACCAATGGTGATACGCAGGTAATCCCCGGTTCTTCCTCCGGGAAAATACCGGACATAGATATGGGCTTCTCGAAGTGCAGAAAAAAGTTCCCGTGCAGGGCAGTCTTTATGGGAGGCAAATAGGAAATTGGCCTTGGAATCCGTACAGGTAAATCCCAGACTGCGGAGTTCTTCCTTTACCCATTCCCTGGTTTTTATGATCTTTTGGCAGGTTTCTTTGAAATATTCTATATCCTGCACTGCTGCTGCTCCGGCCGCGATGGCGGTCCGGTCCATTGTATAGGAGTTAAAAGAATACTTCACATCGTTTAGATACTTGATCAGTACTGGATTTCCACAGGCAAAGCCGATCCGCATTCCTGCCATAGACCTGGATTTGGAAAAGGTCTGGACCACCAGGAGATTCTCGTATTTCTCAATGAGAGGGAGGGCCGATTCTGCCCCAAAATCCACATAAGCTTCATCAAGGATCACCACAACATCCTGATTTTTCTGGATGATCTCCTCTATCTCACAAAGAGGAAGGGCGATTCCTGTGGGTGCGTTGGGATTGGGGAAGATCACGCCGCCGTTTTCACGGAAGTAATCCTCCTTTCGGATGCAGAAATTTTCGTCCAGCTCAGGCCGCTCATAGGGAATCTGAAAAAGCTCTGCCCATACATCATAAAAGGAATAAGTAATATCCGGAAAAAGGATCGGCTTTTTCGAATTAAAAAAGGTAAGAAAGCTCATTGCCAGCACATCATCCGACCCTACTCCTACAAAGACCTGGTCTTCCCGGAGGCCGTAAACCTTGGCGATGGCATTCACCAGGTCCCCTGCTGTAGGGTCCGGATAAAGCCGCATGGTATCTGTATTTATTTTTTTCAAAGCCTCGTCTGCCCTGGGCGACGGAGGATAGGGATTTTCGTTGGTGTTCAGCTTGATCATATCCGGCTGGCAGGGCTGTTCCCCAGGTGTATAGGGAACTACTTTACGGATATTTTCTTCCCAGACTTTTTTCATATGCTTCTCCTCATTTTTTATTCTTCAAACAATGGTGTAGAAAAATAGCGTTCCGCTGTGTCCGGCAGGACCGTCACTACCGTCTTTCCTTTTCCCAGCTTTCTGGCAAGCTTTAATGCAGCCGCCACATTGGTTCCGGAGGAAATGCCGCACATGATCCCTTCCTTGGAGGCCAGCTCCCGGGAGGTACGGATCGCCTCGTCATCTGTTATAATGCAGATGTCATCATAAATTTCCGTGTTCAAAATAGCAGGGATCAGGCCGTCTCCGATCCCCATCTGCAGATGGGTACCGATAGAACCTCCGGAGAGGATCGCCGCATGTTCCGGCTCCACAGCCCAGATTTCCATATCGGGATTGTTTTCTTTGAGCACTTCACCAATACCGGTGATAGTCCCTCCTGTGCCGATTCCGGAACAAAAGCCATCGATCCTGCAGCCCGCCTGGTCCAGGATCTCCTCCGCCGTATCCCGGCGGTGCACCGCAGGATTGGCAGGATTTTCAAACTGCTGAGGTACAAAGACTCTCGGATCTTCCTCGGCCATCCTTAATGCCGTATTTAAACATTCTTCAATGCACGCGCCGATATTGCCCGCATCGTGGATCAGGATCACTTCTGCTCCATAGTGCTTCATTAGTTTTCTCCGTTCTTCGCTGACAGAGTCCGGCATGATGATCCTGGTCTTATAGCCGCGCACCGCGCCTACCAGCGCCAGCCCGATACCCTGGTTGCCGCTTGTAGGCTCCACGATTATGGTATCCGCTTTAATAAGGCCCTTCTTTTCCGCGTCCCGGATCATATTGTAGGCGGTTCTGGTCTTGATGGATCCGCCTACGTTCAGGCCTTCGAACTTTACCAGGATCTGGGCGCTCCCTTCTTCCGCCATACGTTCCAGGCGTATCAGCGGCGTGTTTCCCATTGCTTCAAGAATGTTATTATAGATCACTTTCTTTTTCCATACCTTTCTGATTTTTATATTTTCTTAATATAGGGTACAGACTTATGGCTTTGTCTGTTCTAATTATTATATTCCGATTTTTTTCATAGGTTCTGCTCTGCTGCCGGAGTCTGCAGCACCTGCTGTGCCCATCCCAGATGTACAAATGTCTTTGAAAAGAAATGCCGGAACATCCGATGGCCCCTTCGGCCGAGGGAGCGGATATCCCGGCGTTAAATTTGATTCTATCCAAAAAAGTCCATTCTGTCAAGCTAAAAGTTCACCGCTTTCCAGTAAAAAAGCGGCCCTCAAAAAATACAGCCCGGCATGCCTGTGCCGGACTGTAGATTTTTTATTGTCATCCTTCGATGGCGATGGTCTTTTTCTCCTGGACTGCTTTTGCATCCTTCTTGGGAATGCTCACCTTAAGGATACCGTTTTCAAATTTTGCCTTAATATCTTCCTGGGTGAGCACGTCGCCTACATAAAAGCTTCTCTGCATGGTCCCTGCATAGCGCTCTCTGCGGATGTATTTGCCCTTCCTGCCGTCTTCGTTCGTTTCTGTGGATTTCACAGCCGAGATTGTCAGGTATCCGTTCTCCAGCTCCACATTGATCTCGTCCTTCTTATATCCCGGAAGATCGATATCCAGCTCGTAGCCGGCTTCGTGTTCACGGATGTCGGTCTTCATATAATTAGCGGTGTTCTTTTTATATACTGGTTTTCTGGAGGTCCCCCAGAAATCTCTGTCAAACGGGAAATCCATCCAATCATCATCAAATATATTTTCTCCAAAAATGCTAGGCATTAACATAAGCCATATCCCCTTTCTTTGTTCTACGTGTAATATAGCACTTATTGTTAGCACTGTCAAGAGGTGAGTGCTAATTTTTTAAATATTTTTTTTGGAAAACCTCAAAAAAGCTTGATTTTACGGGCTTTTTCGGGCTTTCCAATTTTTTGATTTTTTCAAAAAATGGCTTACTACACCATTTTTACACCATTTCTACACCAATTTCAGAATCGGGGACCTCCAAAATCCCCTGTAAATTCAAGGAAATCTGAGTTAATTTACTACACCATCAAAAGCAGAAAAATCCGATTATTTTCATAATTTTCACTCCAAGGCGAGCAAAAATCTCTGATTTAGAGACTGAAAATCCAATCACATGATCTGAACCAGATCCATCTTCGCAATCTCTTTTTCAATCCTGGACCGGTCTGTGATATGGTTATAAACTTCCATCGTGACACTGATATTCGCATGTCCCATCACATACTGAACGACCTTCATATCCAGATCTGTCTCTGCCATCCGGGTACAGGCCGTATGTCTGAGAATATGGGCGGAAATATGAGGCAGCTCTTCCGGCTTTCTCCTCTCCCGCTTTGCCCGCTCATTTTCTTCCTCGTTATACGCCTTCACAATATCCCGGAGAATAAAGTTCACGGTAGTGGGCATCATCGGACGCCCGCTCCTGCTCATGAATACGAAATTCGAAAGCCCTTCGATTTTCACATCCCTTGGAATTCCCATCTGAAAATTCAGCCGTCTCTGGGTCTCAAAGGCTTTTGCCACCATCTTGCTCATGGGTATCTCCCGGATCCCGGCTTCTGTCTTCGGCATGGTCACATGAAAATCACACCCGTCTCCATAGTTCTTATAAATTAGCTGATGATTCACGTATACGGTCCTGGTCTTCAGATCTACATCCTTCCAGGTGAGTCCGATCAGCTCCCCACAGCGGAGTCCGGTTCCGATCATCACCTGTAAAAGCGGCAGATAGATATGGAATACCTCGCTGTTCTTTACATAGTTCAGCAGATTTTTCTGCTGGTCAAAGGACAGGGCGGTGCGTTTCTTTTCCGGTTCCCCATAATCTCCCAGCGTTCTCTTGGCCGGATTCTTCCGGATGATATCGTCATCTACAGCCACCTCAAAGCTCGGTAAGATCATATTATGGAGAAACTTGATGGTACTGTGGGAATATTTCTGTTTGCTCAGCCGGGAATAAAACAGGCGTACATGAGATGGTCTTACCTGTACCACTTTCATCTGTCCGAGTTCATTCCTCACAAGACTGTTCCACATCCTTCTGTAATTGGCCTGTGTACTCTCTGCCAGCTTTCTGGTATCCATGTGAATCTCAAACAGGTCATTGAGAGTCATGTTCTTGCATTGGGTATCGGTCATAATTCCTTCGCTCTGGTCTTTCTCAATCTCTTTTTCTTTTTTCCTGAGTTCAGCCAGATCCGGAGAATAAACGGCCAGGCGTCTGCCGGTCCGTTCATCTTTGTACCGGTACATATAGAGTCCATCCTTGCGCTGGGATTCCCCGGTTCTCAGATTTCTTCCTCTATTGTCTTTTCTTGCCACAAAACCATTCCTTTCTGGAACAGTTCAGCCATCTGGTGTCAGGAAACGGATTTATGCTTGCATAAAAATCCGGTGACTGACATCCAGATGTGATGAGCGCCCGTAAATGAGCAAAACAATGGCGACAGCCATCATTAGCACGTAAGTGCGGTTTTTCGAATGGCGCGTGCTGAACTGTTTCTTCTGTAATCTTCACACCTCCCTGTTGTGGGGAATGGTCTTGTCCTGTCTATGAAAAGTATAGCACAAAACCAACCCCACGCACATCCGTGTTCCTCTATTCTGCTATTGCTTCCAGATATTTCTCCACCTTCTGTACGGAATACAATACCCGGCGGCCGATGGTGATCCGGGCTCCTGCATCTTCCGCAATCTTCCTTGCAGTCATCTGTCCGCAGGAAAGCATAGCGGCCAGACCTTCAATATCCACTGCCAGACGGCAGTTGCTCTCTCTTTCTTTTGTCTGTCTCATTTACCTCATCTCCTCCTTTACTCTTTTCTGCATCCGTCCCAGCTTTTCCTGAGCCATACGTTTCCGGAAACTCTCCCCTTTAAACTGAACCGGCACGCACGCACATCTCCAGCAGCCTGTCATAAATCCTGGCATGCGCTGTATCCTGCGGATTCTTTAACTCCTGCAGTGTCAGATTGGTCGTCGCAATCAGGGGCTTCCCACTCCGATATCTGCCATCGATCACCGCATAGATCTGTTCCAATCCGTACTCTGTCCCCCGCTCCATTCCAAAATCATCCAGAATCAGCAACGGAACTCTGCACAGATTTTTTATGTATGTGTTCTTCTCTGAAAAATTAGCAGACAGATCATTCAGCACTTCCGCAAAATTGTTCATACGTACTTCTACCTCCTGTTCCAACAGTGCATTAGCAATGCAGCCCGCCAGAAAACTTTTCCCGGTTCCCACTGCTCCCCAGAAGAGGTAGCCTGTATTTTCCGCCTTCATTGTTTCCCAGTCTTTCACATAAAGCTTTGCAAGCACGGTATTTTCGGAAAGTCCCTTATCATTCTTAAATGTCCATTCCTTCATGGATCTATCCGAGAAACAATGTTCCTTCAATTCTCTGACTACAGCTTCATGGCGCTGCTGTTCCCTGTACTGTTCCTCTTCTTTTCTCTTTTGCCTCCGGCACTCACATTCACGCGGATGTTTTTTTATTCCCAAAACTCCAATTTTCTCCTGATCGAAATAAGCCTCCTTCGGTTCATGGCATTGTCCACAATACAGGAGCCCGTCTTCTCCGATGTAGTCCTTCCCAGTTCTTTCTCCCTGCTGAATCATGTTCTTTACTGTTTCTTCTACCACCTTGTTCATAGACTTTCCTCCTCACTGCAGGTATAATCCGGAATGTTTTTTACCGGGGCTGACCGTTCTGCCCATCTTCTCAAGGTAACAGCATGATCAGCATATTGCTTTCCACTGGAACGCATATAACTGGACAGTTCCTCGATCAGCCTGTCTATTTCCCGGATCTCCTGTTTCAATTCTCCATATTCTGTTTCGGAGAGAAACACATTG
>DXBU01000106.1 GCA_019116385.1 Candidatus Blautia faecigallinarum
GAAATTTCAGATTTCAAAGTATATACATGAGAAAAAGGAACAACGGAGTGGAGCTGGTAGGCTGCGGCGTACAGATTGATTATATGGCACTTCTTGACGAAGAGGAAGTGCGTGAAAAGATCAGTGATAAAGCAGCAGATTTTGTAGGATTTGGAAAATTTGGAAAAATACTTGCCAGGCAGGCTGGAAATGTACTGAAAACTGCAGTTGGGGCAGCGCCGGAGGAAGCGGAAAAGTTTGGGCTGAAACTGCTTCAGAGAGAGGATATAAAAGAAAGACTTTTAAAACTTGCTCAGGATGTTTTGGAGCAGAAAGGAATGGAAATGGAATTAAAGTCTCTTTTTCTGGAACAGACGGAGGAGGAAGGAATAATATTGGAAAATAATTCCGGGACTATTGAAATTTCTCCCGAACTAGAGTTGGAGCTTATCAAAGCCCTGGCAGGATATGTCAGATCTGTTTTATAAAAGCGCATTGAGAGGGGGAAGAAAGGTGTCAGATTTGCAAAGATTTATTGACGCGCAGAATTATAATTATCAGTCTGCATTAGAAGAAATAAAAAACGGTAGAAAAACAAGCTGCTGGATGTGGTATGTATTTCCACAGATATGCGGGCTTGGGTACAGCCAAATGAGGTAGTTTCTGACGATCCGTATCTGGTATTTGGTTCACCGGATGATATGAAACTAAAATCTTCCATGACTTTATTTGAAGCGGCAGAGCCTGAAAATAAACTTTTTGGCAGAGTACTTGAAAAATATTTTCATGGGGAAAGAGATCAAAGGACGCTTGAGATTCTTGCCTCTCAAGAAAAATCTATATAGTAACCACAAAAAAGATACTTAGAAATTTTAGGTTTCTGAGTGTCTTTTTTATTTTTACAAAAAATCATTTTGATTTTCCATGTTACCCTCCGGTCTGAATTGCTATAATCCCTGTAAATAAATCATACAGGAGGAGATGTGATGGGAAATACAATATTAGAATTAAAAAATATTGTGAAAACCTTTCCTGGCGTCCTTGCCCTGAATGGGATTGGTATCATTTACAATAAAGCCCTTCTGGAAGAAGCCGGCTATACAGCAGAAGACATTACAAACTTTGACAGCCTGAAAGCAGTTGTGGAAGATATCACCGCCCGTAAGGACGAGCTTGGATTCTCCGCATTTACCTCAGCAGGAATGGACGGTTCTTCTGACTGGAGATTCAAGACCCACCTTGCGAACCTTCCTATCTATTATGAATATAAGGATGAAGGGATCGATACCACAGACGCCATCAAGGGAACCTACCTTGACAATTACCGTCAGATCTGGGATCTGTACATCAACAATGCGACCTGCGAACCTTCTGCTATTTCTACAAAGACAGCAGACGACGCTACCGCAGACTTTGTAGTAGAGGATGCGGTGTTCTATCAGAACGGCACATGGGAATACAACAACATCGCAGATGTGGGAGATGAAAATATCGGCATTCTTCCGATCTACATCGGAGTAGAAGGGGAAGAAAACCAGGGCGTCTGCACAGGAACAGAGAATTACTGGTGCGTAAACTCCAAAGCATCGGAGGAAGACATCCAGGCAACCCTGGACTTCATCAACTGGTGCGTGACCTCTGAGGCGGGAATCCAGGCAATGTGCAAAGACATGGGCTTTGTGATCCCCTTCCCGGGAAATCTGGAATCGGAAAATGTACTTGTAAATGAAGCCAATAAGTATCTGGAGGAAGGAAAAACTCCTGTAACCTGGTGCTTCTCCACTATGCCTTCCGAAGAGTGGAAAAACGGTGTGGGATCCGCCCTTACCGCTTATGCGGCAGACCAGACAGACGAAAACTGGGATAAAGTAGTAACTGCCTTTGTGGACGGATGGGCAACAGAGGCTGCGGCAGCAAAGTAAGAAATCCTTCCGCAGGGTAAAAAAACAAAAATCAAAGCGGCGCCAGAGAAGTCTGAACGCCGCTTTTTAAAGGAGGAGGATCTAATGGAAAAAGCGATCCGGCGTTATATGCTGTTTATTGTAAAATAAAAATGTAGAAAGTTGCAGACCAAAAATGTAGGTCTTTGCACCTACATTTTGTAGGTAAATGCAAAGCTTCAGAATCCCAGGAACGGGCAGCGCCAGCTGGTAGCTCCCAAGTCGGATCTGATTAAAAAATCCATTGCAATCATATCTATAAACCATTAACCTTGCTTTTGTTGTAGCTAACAAATAAAAGCAAGGAGGAAAGGAGTATGACTACAATGGATCAGATTCATCGTATCAGAGAACTCTATTATGAGCAAGGCAAAAATCTGAGCGAAATTGCAATCATTATGGACTGTGACTGGCGTACCGTCCGAAAATACGTGGATATGGAGGACTTCAACAGTTCACCACCTGCACCAACATCAACAAAGATTCACGAATCCAAGCTTGACCCGTTCAAGCCCTTGATCGATGAATGGCTGCAGGCAGACAAGCTTGCACCACGAAAACAGCGGCATTCAGCTACAAGAGTGTATAATCGCCTTAAAGATGAGGCGGATGGATTTAACTGCAGTTACCGGCTTGTCGCGACATACGTTAAAGTGAAGAAAGAGGACCTGCGGCTAAAGAGCACCGATGGCTACATTCCACTTGATCATCTCCCTGGCGAGGCTCAGGCAGATTTTGGAACAGCTGATTTTTACGAAAACGGCAAACTCCATCACGAAGCCAAGTATCTTGTGATTAGTTTTCCTTTTAGTAACGGCGGTTTTTTACAGCTTAATTACGGTGAAAACATGGAATGTCTCCTGGAAGGACTGGTTGCTATATTTGAGCACATCGGCGGAGTCCCCACCGAAATCTGGTTTGACAATACCAGAACCATTGTCACCAAAGTCATTAAAGGCGGCGGACGCGATATACCAGAACGTTTTCAGCGTTTCTGTGAGCACTACCGTATCAAGCCGATATTTATGAATCCCGAATCCGGTTGGGAAAAGGGAAACGTAGAAAATAAGGTCGGCTACCTGCGCCGCAACGAACTTGTGCCAGTCCCCCGCTTTGATGACCTCACCGAAGAAAACAGGCATCTTCTTGACCGCTGCGAAACAGATATGCAGCGAGAACACTATGATGACGATGATAACCGCTTTATCAGTGAGTTGTTTGAAGAAGATAAGGCACGTTTGCTGCCTCTTCCCTCTGTTCCGTTTGATACTGCACTCTACGCAACTGCGAGAACAGATAAATATGGCAAGTTCACCCTTGACGCAGGAAAGCACCGTTATTCCGCTTCACCCGCTTTTTGTGAATCCATCGTAAATCTTAAGATCACATCATCTGTCGTTATCGTCATGGATGCAGACATGCACGAGGTTGTCCGCCATCAGCGTCTTTATGGTGATGAGCATGAAAGAATGGACTGGCTGCCATATCTTACATATATTGCCAGGAAGCCCCGCTCTCTGCGCAACAGCGGCATATATGACATGTTGCCCCAGACTATGCAGATATATATGGATCACTGCGAAAACAAGGAACGGGGGAGGGTACTCAAAGTTCTTGCCGAACTTTATGAAAGAACCGGATTTTCCAGTGCGGTCAAAACAGTGGATGAAGCTGTCCGGCTGAATGCGACAGATCCGGACAGTCTCCAGAGCCTTTACAGACGGATTTACGCAGATGTACCGCTGCTTCCTCCCCTTGAAAACAAAGCTGTAGTGCCACAGCAGAAGGTCATTCCGTTTAGAAATGATCTGTTGGTGCTGGATGCTGCCCTTAAGAAGGGAGGCGCATCAAATGGCTGATATAGAAAAAACCATTGCAGAATGCTGCAAACAGCTCAAACTGTCTGCAAACTTTGCAGGACAGGCTTTCGAGCAGAAAGGAGCCACCCCTCAGGAATACCTTTTAAACCTTCTGACAAATGAAATTGAATACCGGACAGCAAAAAGGAAGAGCAAGTTTCTCAATACCGCCGGTTTTCCCCGCAGATACTGTGTGGAAGAATTCCGTACTGAAGAGATAGACTTTCCGGAAGACACCAGTTTCCAGAGCCTGTTAAACCTGGATTTCTATCATGCAGGAAAAAATATCATTATGTACGGAGGAACTGGGACCGGTAAAACAATGCTCTCGATCCTGATCGGCATGTCGGCCTGTAATCAGGATGTCCCCGTAAGATTCTACCGTACGGCTGGACTCATCAACCTCTTTTCGGAGAGTCGGAACAGCGGAAAACTTACTGCGCTGAAAAAGAAGCTTAACAGTGCCCAGATACTGATACTGGATGAATTCGGATATGTTCCGTATGACCGTACCGGTTCACAGCTTCTGTTTGATTATCTTTCTGAGATACATGAGCAGAAATCGGTGGTCCTGAACACGAATCTGGAATTCTCACAGTGGGTGAACGTTCTTTATGATCAGCGGATGACAACAGCACTGATCGGCAGGCTTACTCACCATGTGGAACTGATTCTGTTTCCAGGGATCAATAATCGGTTACGTGAATCAAGTATCAATGCAACTCTTTCGAGAATAAGCAGTCAGGAGGCAGGTAACAATGGCTAAAAATAAAAAAGTTATCAAAGAGCAGAAAAAATATCAAAATCTTCAGGAGCGCTATGAGGAGATGAATGATTATCTTCTTGATCTTATAGAAGATCACCGCTGTGCAGAAGAAGATTTGAGATATTTAAATGATTTCATCCATTATAAACAGCTGGATGAGGAGTTCCGCTATTTCAGGGAACACGCACATGAGGATAAAAACACGGAACTTCCATTTCCGTACCTCGTATTATAACAACTGAATATGATCTGCAATGGCTTGTGGCTGGCAGAATAGTTGCCGGCCGAGGTCTTGCAATTACCTACAAAATGTAGGTGCAACAACCTACAAAAACTTTTTGCAAATTTATGCAAAAAAGGCTTGCAAAAAACAGTTATATGCCGATTTTTGTACTTCCCACGCTCTGCGCCTTTATCCTCGGGTTTATCGTACCTTTTATCATGGGGATATGGCTGTCCTTTTGCGAGTTTACGACAGTTACAGACGCAAAGTTTGTAGGATTATCAAACTACGCGGAGGCCCTGAAGGACACCATGTTCCGGCATTCTTTCTGGTATACGGCCCTCTTTGCGGTAGTATCTCTTGTGGTGATCAACAACGTATTTGCCTTTGCCCTTGCCATGGCCCTTACCCAGAAGATGAAGGGGACCAATATTTTCCGCACGGTATTTTTTATGCCGAATCTGATCGGCGGTATCGTGCTGGGCTATATCTGGCAGCTGATCTTAAATGGAGTTCTGGAGCAGTACGGAACGGCCCTGGGCCTGAATGAGTGGTACGGCTTCTGGGGCTTGATCATTCTGGTGAGCTGGCAGCAGATCGGATATATGATGATCATTTATATCGCAGGACTTCAGTCCATTCCGGGAGATGTGCTGGAAGCGGCTCAGATTGACGGAGCATCCGGCATCCAGCGGCTTTTCCGGGTGACCATACCGATGATGATGCCGTCCATTACCATCTGTATGTTTTTATCCATTACCAACGGATTTAAACTGTTTGACCAGAACCTTTCCCTTACAGCAGGAGAGCCGTCAAAACTGTCGGAAATGATGGCCCTGAATATTTTCAACACTTTCTATGGACGCACCGGCTGGGAAGGAGTAGGACAGGCAAAGGCGGTTATTTTCTTTATTATCGTAGTGGGGATCGGTATGATCCAGCTTCGGGCCACACGTTCAAAGGAGGTGCAGCAGTAAATGAAAACAAAACAGAGGTTAAGCCTGATCGGCACTGGTGTTTTTACCATACTGGGCCTTCTTTATATCGCGCCGATCCTGATCGTTCTTATGAACTCCTTTAAGAAAAAGGTTTTCATCAACCGTGAGCCCTTTGCCCTTCCAACAGAGAAAACCTGGATCGGCACAGAAAATTATATCACCGCCATAGATAAATACGGACTTTTGAGCGCAGTGGGCTGGACCGTGTTTATCACCGTGGGTTCGGTGTTTGTGATCCTGATCTGCACATCCATGTGCGCCTGGTATATTACAAGGGTAAAATCAAAATTTACCCAGGCGCTGTATCTGCTGTGTGTATTTTCCATGGTGGTGCCTTTCCAGATGGTAATGTTTACGCTGTCTTTGGTGGCGGACAGAACAGGATTAAATACACCCTGGGGGATCATTATCATCTATCTGGGCTTTGGGGCAGGACTGGCGGTATTTATGTTCTGCGGCTTTGTAAAGTCCATTCCCTTGGAGATCGAGGAAGCGGCGATGATCGACGGATGCACCCCTCTGCGCACCTTCTTTAACGTGGTGCTTCCCATTATGAAGCCAACTTATATTTCCGTAGGCATCCTGGAGACCATGTGGATCTGGAACGATTTCCTGCTTCCTTACCTGGTATTGAACCTGAATAAGTACAAGACCATCTCCATTGCCATCCAGTATATGAAAGGAAGCTATGGACGGGTGGATATGGGAGCGATCATGGCAGCTTTGATCCTGGCGGTGATCCCGGTGATCATTTTTTACCTGTCCTGTCAGAAGCATATTATCAAAGGCGTGGCTGCCGGAGCGGTGAAGGGCTGACCGGCTGCCAATGTGGAAAATAGAATAAAAGAGCAGAAAATCGGAACCGAAATGCCCTGAGGTTCCGATTTTCTTTGTAAAATAGAGAGAAAACTTCGAAATCTAAACTTCTCATCTTGCATTTAAAACTGCTGGTGCTATAATAGTTGTGCATTTCAATAGAGAAAATTCTTGAGGGAGGACACTATGAAGATAATCGTTGTAGGCTGCGGCAAGGTGGGAAGAACCCTGGCAGAGCAGCTTTGCAGGGAAGACCATGAGGTCGTGGTGATCGACACAAATCCGGAGCGGATCCAGTCGGTTTCCGACGATCTGGACGTTATGGGAGTGAATGGGAACGGTTCCAGTATCGGCGTGCTCTCCGAGGCCGGGATCGAGGACACCGACATCCTGATCTCTGTCACCGGCTCCGACGAGCTGAACCTGCTGTGCTGCCTGATCGCCAAAAAGGTGAGCCAGTGCCAGACCATTGCCAGGGTAAGAAACCCGGTATATCACAAAGAGCTTCATTTTATAAAGAAAAGCCTTGGGATCTCCATGATCATCAATCCGGAACTGACGTCGGCCATGGAGATCTCCAGGATCCTTCGCTTCCCGTCGGCCATCAAGCTGGACACCTTCTCCAAGGGCAGGGTAGAGCTGCTGAAATTCAAGGCCATGCCGGAATTCCATCTGGACGGCCTGTCCGTGATGGAAATGGTGGAGAAATTCAAAAGCGATATCCTTGTGTGCGGCGTGGAAAGAGGGGAAGAGGTCTTTATCCCGTCCGGAAGCTTTGTCCTGAAGGACAATGACCTTGTGTCCATTATCGCTTCCCCGGAAAATTCCGCCATGTTTTTCCGGAAGATCGGCGTGCACACCCATCAGGTCCGCAGCGCCATGATCGTGGGCGGCGGAACCCTGGGCTATTATCTGGCGGGCCTCCTTTTAAAAATGCATATAAAGGTATCTATTATAGATGCAAATAAAAGCCGCTGTGAGGAGCTCAGCGAGCTTTTGCCGGAAGCCACCATCATCTGCGGCGACGGAACGGACAAAAAGCTCCTGATGGAGGAAGGGCTGGAAGGCGCGGAAGCCTTTGTGACCCTTACCAATATGGATGAGGAAAATATCCTTCTGGGCCTGTTTGCCAAGAGGATCTCCAAGGCGAAGCTGGTGACAAAGGTAAACCGTCTGGCCTTCGATGAGATTATCGGCGGCCTGGATCTGGGAAGCGTCATTTATCCTAAATATGTGACCGCCAACTATATCCTCCGCTATGTAAGGGCCATGGGAAATTCCCTTGGAAGCAATGTGGAGACCCTGTATCAGATCCTGGACAACAGGGCGGAGGCCCTGGAGTTCGCGGTAAAGGAGCCCTCAGATGTGACGGGCACCACCCTTTCCGATCTGCAGTTAAAGGACAACCTTCTGATCGCCTGCATCAACCGGGGCGGGGCGGTTCATATCCCCAGAGGCCAGGATACCATTCAGGTGGGCGACACGGTGATCGTAGTGACCACGGTGAAGGGCTTAAAAGACCTGAAAGATATCCTGAAGAAGTGTGATCGGAGGCTGCCATGAATTATTCTGTTATCCGGTATATTATCGGGCGTGTGCTGTGTTATGAGGCCGCGTTTATGATCCTGCCCTGCATCACTGCGGTGGTCTATCAGGAAAAAAGCGGCTGGTCTTTTGTGATATCCGCCATCCTCTGTCTGCTTGCGGGCACTCTGCTGGGGAGAAAAAGACCAAAGAAGCCTGACTTTTATATGCGCGAGGGCTATGTGGCCGTCGCCCTGACCTGGTTCGCCATGAGTATCATGGGAGCGCTGCCTTTCCTTTTCAGCGGCGCCATCACAAATCCCATCGATGCCCTTTTTGAGACGGTATCCGGCTTTACCACCACAGGAGCCAGCATCCTGACAGACGTGGAAGTGGTGCCGAAATGCGTGCTGTTCTGGAGGAGCTTTACCCACTGGATCGGAGGCATGGGAGTGCTGGTATTCCTCTTGTCCTTCCTTCATGTGCAGGGCAGCGGTGCTTTTATGAACCTGATGCGCGCGGAAAGCCCGGGCCCATCTGTGAGCAAGCTGAGACCTACCATCCAGTCCACAGCCAAAACACTGTACATTATTTATTTTGTGATGACCATTGTGGAAGTGGTCTTTCTGCTGGCGGGAGGCATGCCGCTGTTTGATACCCTGACTATCACCTTCGGTTCCGCGGGAACCGGCGGTTTCGGGATCAAGAACGACAGTATGGCAAGCTATTCTGTATACTGCCAGGTAGTAGTAACGGTTTTTATCATTTTATTCGGCGTGAACTTCAACGCCTATTACCTTATCCTGCGGAAAAAATTCCGCCAGGCCTTTTCCATAGAAGAGATCCGCTGGTATCTGGCTATCATCGCTGTGTCTACCGTGGTGATCGCTGTGATGGTGCGGGATATGTATTCCGGCTTCGGGGAAGCCTTCCAGCAGTCGGCTTTCCAGGTGGCATCCATCATTACCACAACCGGTTATGCCACCACGGACTTTAATCTCTGGCCCCAGGTGCCCAGAACGATCCTTATCATGCTCATGCTGGTGGGATCCTGTGCGGGAAGCACCGGCGGCGGATTTAAAGTCTCCCGGCTGGTCATACTGGTAAAGACCATCAGGAAGGAGCTGCACACCCTGCTCCACCCGAGAAGTGTGAGAAAGCTGAAAATGGACGGGCATGTGCTGGAGCATGAGGTGGTACGGTCCATCAATGTTTTCCTGATCGCCTATGTGCTGATCTTTGCTTTTTCCATCCTGCTGATCGCATTTGACAACCTGGATATGACCACGAATTTTTCTGCGGTGGCGACGACCCTGAACAACGTAGGACCGGGTCTGGAAAAAGTAGGACCTACCGGGAACTTTTCCATATTTTCGAATTTTTCAACCTTTGTCCTTACCATGGACATGCTCATCGGCAGACTGGAGATCTACCCGATCCTCCTGCTGTTTACAAGAGATACCTGGAAAAGACATTGAGATAATGTTTATAGAAATAAAGAAATACAAAGGAATCGGAACGTCTTTGAGGTTTCGATTCCTTTGTTGGGTTAATCATACAAGAAAGGAATGACAGAATGGAGATTGTTAAGACATTTGGAGAATACGTGGAAAAATGGAGCGGCCCCGCGCCGGAAAGAGCCAGAAAGCTTTTAAAGACCGGATGGGAGGCCCAGTATCTGAAATTAAAGCTCAGGCCGGATAAGAGGCTTTTGCCCTCGGATCAATATGCGGCCAGGATGATGATGGATACCATGCTGAAACCTCTTAAGGATCCCTCCCATTCTGCGCTCGTCAGTATCTTTACTCCCTGTGAAATGCTCCATGAGGCGGGACTGCATCCCTACAATGTGGAAGCCTTTTCCTGCTTTTTAAACGGCTCCAGGGCGGAGCGGGTTTTTCTCCAGCAGGCGGAAAACGAAGGGCTTTCGGAAACGCTGTGCAGCTATCATAAAACTTTTATCGGAGCTGCGGACAGAGGCGTGATGCCCAGACCCCGCTGTATCGTATATACCAGTCTGGCCTGTGATGCAAATCTTCTCACCTTTTCCAGGCTGGGAGAAAAATTTCAGGTTCCGGTTTTTGCCATCGATGTGCCTTTCCACGGGGATAAGGACAGCGTGGCCTATGTGGAAGAGCAGCTCATCCGTCTGAAAGGATTTCTGGAAGAGGTTTCCGGAAAGAAGATCCCGGAGGAGAGCTTAAAGGAAAGGCTTGCCCGCAGCAGGCGTACCCTTCGCAATTACAGGAGATACCAGAAGGAGAGAGCGTCCAGATATGTGCCTGCGGATCTTGTCACTCCTCTTTACAGCGGAATGACCAACAATATCCTTCTGGGAACAGAGGCGGAAGAGAGATACACCCGGATGCTCCTGCGGGATATCAAAAAGGCAGGCCCCGCCAGAGGAAAGAGGATCTACTGGATGCACACCATCCCCTTCTGGTCCGAAGCGGTGAGAAACGAGCTGTGCTTCAGCGAAAACGCCCAGATCGTGGGCTGCGAGCTGGCCCAGACCTTCCGGGGAGATTTCGATCCGGAGAGCCCCTATGAAGCCATGGCAAAAAGGCTGGTGTACCATTCTCTTAACGGAAACGCTTCAAGAAGGATCGAGAACGGCATCCGCTGCGCCAGGGAAGCGGGAGCCGACGGAGCGGTGTGGTTTAACCACTGGGGCTGCAAGCATACCCTGGGGATCGCCCAGCTTGCCAAAAAGAAATTTGAGGAGGAAGGGATCCCCCTTCTGCTCCTGGACGGAGACGGCTGCGACCGCAGCCACGGGGGAGAAGGCCAGACTGCGACCAGGCTGGGAGCCTTTTTAGAGATGCTGGGAGGTGAGACCCATGAATAAGACCTATTATATCTGTAAATATACCCCGGTAGAACTTCTTACAGCCCTGGGCGGGGACTGTGGGATCCTGAACACCATGCCCAGAGGATTCGAGCTGGCGGAGCAGATCGCCCATCCCAATATCTGCGGATTTGGAAAGACCCTTCTTGAGGCGGTGCTGGAGGGACAGGTGAAGGAGCTTGTCCTGGTAAACTGCTGCGACACCATCCGCAGCGTGTGCGATGTGCTGGAGGACAGCGGGAAGCTGGATTTTCTCTATATGCTGGACATCCTCCACAGCAGCGGCGCCTGCAGCCGGGAAAGGACTGCGGCTCAGCTTAAAGGCCTTGCCAGGGCATACAGCGCATACAAGGGGACTGCCTTTGATCCGGAGAAATTCCGTGAGGCGTTCCGGCGGCCGGAAAGGATAAAAGGCCCTCATCTGAAGGTGCTGGGAGCCCGTATGGGAGAGGAACTGTTTTCTATGGTACAGAAGCTGATGCCTCTTCCGGTGGAAAACGCAAGCTGCGTCAACAACCGTTCGGTGGGAAGCCTGATGCCGCCGGAGGAGAGGGATTTTGACCGGCTGATGGACTGGTACGCCGGAGAACTGCTCTGCCAGCCGCCCTGTATGCGGATGATGGACCACGCCGGAAGAAAGCAGCTTTACAATGATCCGGATTTAAAGGGGATCGTTTACCATACCGTGAAATTCTGCGATTTTTACAGCTTTGAATATGCGGATATAAAAGAGCATACCGATGTTCCTCTTTTAAAAATAGAATCAGATTATACCCTTCAGAGCAGCGGCCAGCTTATGACCCGCCTGGAGGCATTTGCGGAGACCATTACTCCGGAAGAGACTGTGGGAAAGGAGATCAAAATGGGAAAAGGATATTTCGCCGGGATCGACAGCGGTTCCACCAGTACCGATGTGGTGATCCTGGATAAAGAAAAAAATATGATCGCGGGTATCGTCCTGCCTACCGGAGCCGGAGCGGCTGTAGGCGCGGAGAGGGCCCTGGAGGAAGCCCTTAAGGAGGCGGGGCTTCACCGGGAGGATATCGACGCTCTGGTGACTACCGGTTATGGACGTACAGCGATCCAGGCGGGGGATAAGAGCATCACCGAGATCACCTGCCATGCAAAGGGCGCCCACCATCTGGATCCGGATGTGCGGACTGTGGTAGATATCGGCGGCCAGGACAGCAAGGTGATCCGTATCGATGAAAACGGAGCCGTGGAAAATTTTGTCATGAACGACAAATGTGCCGCCGGGACCGGACGATTCCTGGAGATGATGGCCAGGACCATGGAGATGGATCTGGACGATATGAGCGAGACCGGACTGACCTATAAGGAAGATATCACGATCTCCAGTATGTGCACCGTA
Organism: Candidatus Blautia faecigallinarum; assembly: GCA_019116385.1. Classification (GTDB taxonomy): domain Bacteria; phylum Bacillota; class Clostridia; order Lachnospirales; family Lachnospiraceae; genus Blautia_A; species Blautia_A faecigallinarum. The sequence goes on from DXBU01000106.1 coordinate 12,326, forward strand.
TTCGCCGAGTCGGAAGTGGTCTCCCTGATCGCCCAGAACAAAGAAACAGACGACATCGTCCACGGACTGAATAAGGCGGTGGCCACAAAGACCGCAGCTCTGGCCAAACGTGTAGGGGGCCAGGAAAAATATATGATGACCGGAGGCGTTTCCAAAAATAAAGGGCTTGTGAAGACTCTGGAAGAAAAGCTGGGGACTTCCCTGGTGATCCATAAAGACGCACAGCTATGCGGGGCTCTGGGCGCCGCGCTGTTCGCCCTTGAGATGACGGATACAAGGGCGTGAGCCCGGCAGTACAAAAAGCGGGTACTGACTTGAAAGTCCCGAGAGAATATACTACAATGATAAAAGAATCTTGAACGAAAGAGGCATTGACTATGAAATACGATTTTACCACTATTATGGACCGCCGGGGCATGGACGCCATTGCCGTAGACGGCCTGGGAGTTCCTGGAAGCGGATGCCCGGACGCGCCTAAGGATGGCTTTGACCCTATCCCTATGTGGGTGGCGGACATGAACTTTGCAACCGTTCCTACTGTCCAGGAAGCTATGATCGAAAGGGCAAAGCACCCTGCCTACGGATACTTTTCTCCCAGAAAAGAATATTTTGATTCCATCATAAAGTGGCAGGAGACCAGGAACCATGTGCAGGGCCTTACCCCGGAAGCCATCGGCTACGAAAACGGCGTTCTGGGAGGGGTGATCACCGCGCTGAACGTGTTCTGTTCCAAAGGCGACAAGGTCCTTCTCCATTCCCCCACTTATGTGGGCTTTACCCAGTGTATGACCAACAACGGATATGACATGGTCTTAAGCCCGCTGAAAAAAGACAGAGACAATATCTGGCGCATGGACTTCCAGGATATGGAGAAAAAGATCGTAGAGAACAAGATCCACGCCGCTGTATTCTGCTCACCCCATAATCCCTGCGGAAGGGTATGGGAGCGCTGGGAGCTGGAAGAGGCGATGGAGCTCTTTAAAAAGCACGATGTATTTGTTATCTCCGATGAGATCTGGTCGGACCTGACCCTGGAGGGATATCACCATATTCCCACCCAGTCGGTGAGCGAAGACGCAAGGATGCGGACCGTGGCTCTGTACGCGCCCTCCAAGACCTTTAACCTGGCCGGCCTTGTGGGCAGCTACCATATCGTTTATAATAAATGGATCAGGGAAAGGATGGAGAAAGAATCCTCCCTCTCCCATTACAACAGCATGAACGTCCTTTCCATGTACGCTCTCATAGGCGCTTATAAGCCGGAGGGATATGAATGGGTGGACGAGCTGCGGGAAGTGCTCACGGAAAATGTGGATTATGCCTGCGGGTATATACGGGAGCATTTTAAAGGAGTAAAGGTTTCCAGACCCCAGGGAACGTACATGCTTTTTGCAGACTGTACGGACTGGTGCCGGGAAAAGGAAAAGACCATAGACGATGTGATCCATGCCGGATGGGATGTGGGCGTTGCCTGGCAGGACGGACGCCAGTTCCATGGACCGTGCCATGTGCGGATCAACCTTGCGCTGCCTCTTTCCAGAGTGAAAGAAGCCCTTGAAAGAATGGACAGATATGTTTTTAATGCTTAAATAGAGGAAACCGGGGCCTGATGCAGGGGCTTCCGGTTTCTTTTTTTTGGAAACTGTATAAATTTAGGATGTTTTCTGTTGAAATAGAGAGAAAAGACGTATGAATGAGAAAAAGATGGAGAATACGTTATGAATATATTATTTGTAGGTTCCGGAGATATCACCGCCAATTATCTGGCGGACCGTCTCTACAGAGAAGGTCATCAGATATCATGGGTGACAAAGGATGAAAAGAGCTTTCTGCTGAATAAAGATTTTAAAGGAAAAATATACAGGGAAGGATATCAGGTCAATACATTAAAGAGTATTCTCCGGCTGCAGGGGATCGATACGGTGGTCTTCGCCTATGAGTCTTATGTGGGAGATCCCTGGGAGGAGAAGACAGAGTCTCTGATCCCGGCCCTGCAGAATATCCTGAAAGCTCTGGAAAATCACAGGCTGAAGCATTTCGTCTATCTTTCCACGATCGAGCTGGAATACCGGCAGGTGCTCACACCGAAGCTGGCGGAGCTGGAATACGGAGAGAACCTGTGCAGATCATTTCAGAAACGGAAAGAACTGCCGCTTCTGATCCTCCGGACGGGTATGTGCTACGGAAGGTATTATCTGGATAAAATGGGATATATCGGAAAAGTGATCCTGGACGGGCTGGAAGGAAAAACGGTGATCTGCCGGTGCGCAAGAGACAGCTATGTGGATCCGATCTTCGGGGAAGACGCGGCGGTAGCTGCAGCGGATCTGATGACTCTGGGAAAATGCGGGACCTACCGGATCCTCTCCGGTCATCCGATGACTATGGAAGAGCTTCACAGCATTCTCAGTGTGATCATACAAAAAGAGATACGGGTCAAATTCCTCAATGAAGAGGATACGCAGAAAACACTGGAATACGTCCGTTTTTTCAGGACGCAGGGAAAGAAAGGTGACGGGGCAAAGGTATGAAATATTATGGAAAACTGATCCTGGTAAGCGTATTGTGCCTGCTGGTAGCGCTTCTGGTGATCCTGACCAATGGAAATAAAAGGATCAGCCTTTCCTCCAAAAGAGTCACTCAGGTGGTGGAGAAGGAGACGGGGGAAGACCCGGCGCCGCCGAAAGGGTACCAGGAGGAAAAACCGGCCCTGATCATCTACGATCCGGAGGAAGAAAACTCTGTAAATTACATGGAAAACCTGGAAGACACTCTGGGATACATGAAAAGAAGCTGTGAAACAGTGGAGGTTACCAGGACGGAGATCGTGAGCTACTACAACTACGATCTGGTGATCCTGGCCTGCCAGAGCCTGGAAACAGATATGAAGGACGGCGCGGGCCGGCTGTTTGAGTATGTCAAAGAAGGCGGCCGGCTGTTCTGGGGGATCCTCCAGAACGAGGTAGAGAATGAATTTCTGTCCGTTTATAAACGGATGGGGATCATAGACTACGGAGATTACATGGATTATCACCATATTGATATCCGGGATGAGCTTCTCCCGGGAATGAAGGGAGAAGTATTTGACGCGCCGGAATTTGAGGACGTCTGTCTGTTCGTGCGGGTAGATGATTCGGCTAAGGTCTATATGACGGCAGAGGTCAACGACCAGGACATTCCTCTGTACTGGACCTATGATTATGGAGAGGGAAGAGTAGGCTGCTATAACAGCACCTCTATTACCGGCGACTTTTACAGAGGGATCTCCGCAGGCTGTATCAACGCCCTTTACGATGATGTGATGTATCCGGTGATCAATGCAAAATGTATTTTTATCGATGACTTTCCTTCCCCTCAGTATGAGAGCACCAGCGATGTGGTCCGTGAGGAATATAACCGGAATGTAAAAGAATTTTACCGGGATATGTGGTGGCCGGATATGCAGAAGGCGGCCAACCGTCTGGATTACCTCTATACGGGACTGTTTATCGCCACTTATAACGATATCGTCGATCCGGAGGATTTTACCTTTGAGGCGCCGTCCATGGAGCAGTATTACGGCAACAGCCTGCTGCGGGCGGGACATGAAATGGGGCTGCACGGATACAACCATCAGTCTCTTGCCGGGGAAGGGGAGGTTCCCAGGGAACTGGGATACCGGGCCTGGAAGAGCGTGGACGATATGGCGGCTTCCCTTAAGGAGCTTTTATCTATCGGGGAAGATATGTTTCCCGGAACGAAATTTCACACCTATGTACCCCCGTCCAACTATCTGAGCGACGAGGGAAGGGAAGCGGTAAAGGAGGCAATGCCGGATCTGACGGTTATTTCCGGCGTTTATACAAAAGAAGGGGAAGAAGGGGCGGTATATGAACAGAAATTCGAGATCGCCCGGGACGGGATCGCGGAATTCCCCCGTGTGACAGCCGGTATGATCCTGGAGGATTATGACAGGATGGAATGGCTGTCCGCCCTTGGGCTTCACGGGGTGTTCTCTCATTTTATCCATCCGGATGATATATTCGACCCGGAAAGGAGCAAGGGAGAAAACTGGGAAGCCATGCTGGAGAGTTATGAGGAAACCTTGCAAGAGGTCAATGACGCTGCGCCGGGACTGCGCTCTCTTACCGCCTCTGATGCAGCCAAGGCTCTAAAGGTTTATCAGGAGCTGGAGCCCATGCTGGTATACGAAGAGGACGGGATCCGGGGAAGTCTTGGGAATTTCCGGGGAGAAGCCTTTTTTTACCTGCGCACGGACAAAACCCCGGTATCCAAAGACGACGCCTGCCAGATCACTTCTCTGGGAAAGGGCGGAGACGGCCCCTATTATCTGGTCACGGCAAAAAAAGCGGAATTTACCATATTGCTGAAAGGAGAATGATATGCGCATATGTCTGTTGGCGGAAGGCTGCTATCCTTACGTGGCCGGAGGCGTTTCTTCCTGGATCCAGATGCTGATCCAGGGAATGCCGGAGCATGAATTTGTTATTTTTGCCATCGGCGCGGAGCAGAAGCAAAAAGGACAGTACAAATATGAGATCCCTTCCAATGTGGTGAAAATAGAAGAACATTTTCTGGACGAATATTTCCAGGCAAACCATACCCGGGAAAAAAAATGTCCGCATTACAAAAAAACAGAAGCAGGCATTTGTGAACCTGCTTCAGGGGGAACAGACAGAATGGACGGAGCTGTTCCGGCTTTTCGGAGCGGACAGCCGGGTGAAGGCCAATGAGTTTCTCAGCTCCCAGGCCTTTATGGACATTATATTCGAGATTTCGGAGAAAAAATACAGCCATACGCCTTTTAAGGATACCTTCTGGACGGTGCGGTCCATGCTGGCACCGGTGCTGAACCTTTTGAAATGCCGCCCTCCGGAAGCGGACATTTATCACAGTGTATCCACCGGTTACGCAGGCATGATGGGGGCTCTCTTCCGTTATTTTTCCGGAAAGCCTTACGTGCTTACCGAACACGGGATCTATTCCAGGGAAAGGGAGGAGGAGATCCTGAAGGCGGACTGGGTGGACACCTATTATAAACAGACCTGGATCGATTTTTTTAACTCCATGTGCAGGGCGGCCTACCGTTTTTCGGACCGCATCATCTCTCTGTTCCACGGAGCCAGGAATACCCAGATCTACCTGGGGGCGGATCCGGAAAGATGCAGCGTGATCCCCAACGGGATCAGCCTGGAGCGGTTTGCCCATGTGCCGGAGGTTTCCCTTGAGCCGCATCCCCTGGCGGTGGGTGCTATCATCCGGGTGGTGCCCATTAAGGATATCAAGACGATGATCCAGAGCTTCGCCCTGGTAAAGGCAAGACGGCCTGACGCGGTGCTGTACCTGATCGGCCCCTACGACGAATCGCCGGAGTACTATGAGGAATGCCAGGAGCTGATCCGCACACTGGACTGCCGGGACATCCAATTTGTGGGCAGGGTCAATGTGGCGGAATGGATGGAACGGCTGGATATGGTGATCCTGACCAGTATTTCCGAGGGACAGCCTTTCGTCCTCCTGGAGGCCATGGCGGCACATCGGCCGGTGCTGGCCACCAATGTGGGCTCCTGCAAAGAAGTGATCGAGGGCTATCAGGATGGCTTCGGCCCCGCAGGGGAAGTGGTCCCGGTGATGAACCCGCCCCGGATCGCTGCGGGGATCCTGAAGATCGGGGAATCCCCGGAAAAGATGCGGGAATACGCCCGGCAGGGATATGCCCGGGTGTCAAAATATTACAGGGATACAGATTTTCTGGATTCCTACAGAAAGCTATATGAGGAAGTGAGAGAGGAATGGCAGGCGTTGGATTTGAGTTAAAAAAGCTTTTTCGCAGCAAAAAAGGATATTTCCAGTCGGTAAAGGCCTATACCGTCTCGGCGGTGGTAACGGAAGGCCCTATGATCCTGAATATCCTCATGCTGTTTCTGATGCGGTACCTGATCCGGATCCACGGGGCGACGGTGCGGGAGCAGGATATCTTTTTGTATACCATCACCTACATCACCATCTTTTCCCTGATCTTTTCCAATACCCTGCTGATGTTTATCGACCGGTATATATCGGACTGTATTTACCAGAAGCAGCTGAAACGGATCATGCCGGCATTTTTCGGCCTGATCTTCTGGCTGGTCCTTATAGGAGGGCTTATTGCCCTGATCTATCTGTTCTGCATCCCGGTGGATAATTTTTACAGGATCGTAAATCTGGTGCAGTTCTGCATCATGATGATCATCTGGGCGGAGATGGCCTTCCTGTCCGCTGTGAAGCAGTATACCAAGGTCATGGTGGGCTTCTGTGCCTCGGTGCTTGTCTCGGTTCTGACGGCGATGGTGCTTTTGAAATTCACGCCCCTTCCCCTTGTGATGGCGGCGCTGATCAGCACATGCCTTGGCTATCTGGTGATGATGCTGATGTTCCTCCAGCAGCTTCTTGTGTATTATCCGGGCGGGAAACTCAATATCTTTCAGTTTTTTCCCGCGCTGGATAAGTACAAGATCCTGGTGGCCATCGGATTTTTCATGGCGCTGGGGCTCTATGCCCACAACTTTGTGGTCTGGACCAGTGAATTTAAAAACCAGATCTGGGATAACGGCGTATTCTGTACAAAATATGACATCCCCATCTTCTTTGCCACGCTGACGATTTCTCCCATGCTGGTACGGTTCGTGGTATCGGTGGAGGTAAACTTTTATCAGAAATACCGTGAATATTTCGACGGGATCCTTTACGGCGGAACCCTGGAGGACATCCGCATGACGAAAAAGAGTCTTTCCAAGACCCTCTTCCGGGAGATCGCCCAGATGATGGAGATCCAGTTTTTTGTGACGGTGCTCTGCGCCACCTTCCTGGGAAACTATCTGAACAGGATCGGACTGGACCAGGAACAGACCAGCATCTTCCGGATCCTGTGCTTCGGATACTGCCTGTTCGGTCTGGCGAAATGCCTGATCATCCTGCTTCTGTATTTCGAGGACCGGGCAGGAGCGCTCATCGGCGTGATGTGCTTTGCCGGACTGAGCGCGCTTTTTACCTGGCTGTTCCTGAAAACAGAGGTAGCCTACTGGGGAAGCGGATTTCTCGCAGCGGCTTTTGTAACGGCCATGTACGGGGCTTTCCGTATCCGCTATTTCCTGGACCGGCTGGAATATAAGGTATTCCTGAGGCAGCCATTGTTCTATGAAGAGAAAAAGGGCGTTTTCACAGACCTGGCGGAAATGGCAGGGAAACAGGAAGCCCATTTTAAGGCGGAGATGGAGAAACGTTATCAGGATAAATTTGAGAAAAGGAGACAGAGGAGGCTTCGGAGCCGGAGCCTTCCGTAGAGATCGCAGAGGTTTCCGATATCAACGATATGGGGATCAATGAAGACAAGAGCGTGTATGATGAGGATGATCTGGACAGCATCGTGTATTTTTATGTTACGGTGCGGGAAGGCGACAAGGGAAGCGAGACCGATCATACCTTTGACGAGGTAAAAAGCGCGGTGCGTTTTATAGACAACAGCCATGCGGCTAACGATGTTTTTGCCCGGGCGCTGGTGCAGATCGGGGACGAGACAGGACCGAAACGGGGAATGATCGGGTTCGGAGAGACTAAGACAAATGCCACCATCCGTGTCCGCGGAAATTCCTCCAGTGTTATGCCCCAGAAATCTTATCAGCTAAAGCTGGATTCGGAAGCGGGCCTGTGGAGGGGCCAGCGGAATCTTGCCCTGAATAAATCTGCTTTCGACCTGATGAAATTCCGGAATAAGCTGTATTTTGACATGCTCAAGGATGTGGAGGACGTTCCCAGTATCCGGACCCAGTTTGCCCGCCTGTTCATTAAGGACGAGACGTCGGGGGCGACGGAGTATGAGGATTATGGATTTTATACACAGGCAGAGGTGCCCAATAAAAGATACCTGGCAAATCACGGGCTGGACAGAGAGGGCTATCTGTATAAGGCGATAAGCTTTAACTTTGAACCAAGCGAGGGGCTGAAGAATTTTGACGATCCGGATTTTGACCTGGAGACCTTTAACACCATCCTGGACTGCAAAGGAAGACAGGACAATGAAAAGCTGATCGATCTGGTGGAAATGATCAATGATCTTTCCATAGACATCAATGACATCATAGGAACTTATATTGACAGAGAGAATTACATAACCTGGCTGGCTTATAACATCCTGGTGGCGAATATCGATACTACGGTACAGAACTTTTACCTTTATAGTCCCACCAACAGCAACAAATGGTATTTCATTCCCTGGGACGGAGACAATATGCTTCCCTGGAAGGAATATGAACTGGAAGGCTCTGCGGACGATTACGGCGGATACGAAATAGGAGTATCCAATTACTGGGGAGTGATCCTCCACCAGAGATTCCTGAAATATGAGGAAAACAGAGAAGAACTGGCGGCTAAGATAGAGGAACTGCACTCGTTTATCAATAAGGAAACGGTGGACGAAAAAGTTCAGGAATACAACCAGATCGTAGAGCCCTGGATCTCCCAGATGCCGGATCTATACTATCTGGGCGGGACACTGGAGGAAAGACAGCAGCTTTTAAGCGGCCTGGGAGACGAGATCGAAACCGCATACGACAACTTTTATAAGTCGCTGGAAAGCCTGATGCCGTTTTTCCTGCAGCCTATGGAACAGGATGGGGAGTCTCTCGTGCTGAACTGGGACGAGGCCTATGATTTCGATAATGAAGAGATCCGGTATCACGTTCTGGTGAGTGAATATCCGGATATGCGTACGCCGCTCATCGATGAGGAGGTGGAAGGCGTCCGCCTTGAGACTACAAAGGATACCCTTCCGGAGGGAACCTACTACTGGACGGTAGAGGCCAACACAGAAAGCGGGAGATCATGGAGTATGACAGCCATGCAGGTCCCAGCCACTCCTACAACATCCGCAGCCTTTATTTCGACGACATGTACCGGACGGCTTACAAAGAGAAGCTGGACGGCATCCAGTACCGGAAGAAATACCGGATCCGCATTTATAACTGCCAGGATCAGCGGATCTCCCTGGAATGCAAGCACAAGGACGGCCCCTATATCTATAAAGAGGCGGTAAAGCTTACCAGAGAGGAATACGACCGGATCCTTCTGGGGGACTTCTCCTTTCTGTTGAAAAGAGAAGAACAGATGGCAAAAGAATTTTTTGTGGACGCCCGGACCAGGCTGATGAAGCCGGAGGTGATCGTGGAATATGACAGAGAGCCGTTTGTTTATAAAACGGGTACGGTGCGGATCACCTTTGACAAGGATCTCCGGGCCATATCCTGGAAAGACAATATGTTTGACCCGCTTGCTCCCAGCTTTTCGGTCATGAACGGGCAGGAGATGATCCTGGAAATAAAATTTACCGGGCTGCTTCCGGAAAAGATCCGGCATTTGTTCCGGACCTATGAGATCGTCCAGACCTCCGCGTCGAAATTCTGTATGTGCGTGGATAAGATCGGGGAGACCTTGCAGCATTAGGAGGGAAAAGGAGAAAAAGTTATGACAGGTACAAATCAGGTAACCACATTCAGTGATATTTTTAAAAACTCATTTATGAAGCTTCTGCCTACCACCGTGGATCCGTGGACGCTGGTGCTGACCATGCTCCTGGCGCTGGCGGTGGGGATCGGGATCTTTCTTGTATACAGGAAATGCTTCCTGGGAGTGGTCTATGACCATGCCTTTAATCTGTCCCTGGTGATCATGACGGTGGCCTTCGGAATCCTGTTCCGGTTGAAGGGCGGTGACAAGACTTATGTGCTGGTGGTGAATTACGACACTTCCATGGAGCTTGAGGAAGAGATCCGAAGGGCTCTGGGAAATTATAAGACAAAGCTCCGCTCAAAGATCGTAAAGAACGGGATCACGGAGATGACGGTGGAAGTGTATCTGAAGGTGGAAAATGTAAACCTTACCAACCAGTTGTCTGTGCTGGAAGGCGTCCACGATGTGACCCTTGTGCAGTATCGGGGAAACTATGAGCTATAACAGAGGAAAATTGTAAAAAATTAGGTATTGAAAAGAAATGGGCGGAAATGATAATATTAGCTACGGAATTTGTAGTGTTTTAGTATGATTCAGGGAGAGGACTGCAGTATGACAGAAAATCATAATACAATGCTGGAACTGGACCAATACAGAAAGCGCTATCTATACGCGCTGAAGGCTGCCCATGTCTGTGTGTTTGAGGTGGACCTGAAAAGGCAGCTTTATACTTTTTTTGAAAACGCAGAGGACATCTTCGGTGTCCCGGGAGACCGTATCCTGGAGGATGTGCGGGCGTTCAGCAAGCTTCCGCCTGACGAGTATAAAAAAGAGGTCTCCGAATATTTTTCACACCCCGATGACTGGGAAGTAGTAGACCGGGCGTTCCGAGACATCTTTGCCGGGCGGACGGCTACCTACCAGGCCAGGATGAAGGCCGGGAAAAGCGGCTATATCTGGTGCAAGGTGGATGTGGTGCCGGTTCTGGAAAACGGGGTCCCCGCAAAGATGGTGGGCGTGATCACGGATATCGACAAGCTGAAGCTGGAAATGGACAAGCTGGAAAAGAGGGCGTCAGTGGACGCATTTACCGGCCTGTATTCCAAGAAGTATGCGGAGGATCTGATGGCCAGGATCCTGAAAGAGTATGAGAAGGAAAAGCACGCCATGCTGATCATCGATCTGGATGATTTCAAGCATCTGAACGATACCTACGGCCACAGCACCGGGGACGATGTGTTGAAAGTCGTGGCCCGGCAGCTTAAGCATTCCGTCAGATCCGGCGATATTGTGGGCAGGCTGGGAGGCGACGAATTCGGGGTGTTTATAAGGGACATCCATAAGGCCGCCGAGATCCGGGAGATCGCGGAGCGGCTCCTGCAGATCACAGACCATCCTCTTAAGGTCACAAAAAGCATCGGGATCTCCATATATCCCCGGGACGGCCGGACCTTCCGTACCCTGTACGAAAGAGCCGACCAGGCGCTTTACCAGGCAAAGAGGAAGAAAAATACATATGTGCTCTATTCCCGGGCGGATTGAAGCTTTGAGGGGAGCAGAAGAGATGAGAAGGGCGGAAGCCCTTCTTTTTTTGCGGGATAAGCCCGGAGAGCGGCCGTATGGATGGCCAGGCCCGTTTACGCAGGCGGGCAGCAAAAGGCATATTTGACAACCTTTTTTGCTTAGTATTTTGGAGGATGACAGATTGACAAAAAGAACAATATGTGCTAACGTTTAAGAACATAAGGGACTGATACAGCTATGCGCTTGTGGAAGGAAGGTGGACGGTATCTGGTATATGCTTCACTGCCCAAAAGACAGTGAGAGGAAAATCCTGCATTTATGCAGAGAAAATCTAAATGAGAACCTCATCAAAGATGTTTTTGTATTTTCCTGCGAACGGATGAAACGATACCAGGGAGCCTGGCATCTGGAAAAAAGAAGTCTGTTTCCCGACTGTATCTTTCTGGACGGCAGGGATCCGGACAGCCTGACAGCGGCGCTGACAAGGATTTTTCCGCATACCTCTTTTACCGAAAGGGCAGATGTCCTGACCCCTGTGAGCAGAGAGGAACAAGAGGCTTTAAGGGAGCTGGCAGGGAACACATACTGTATTTCCATGTCAAAAGGCGTGATCCGGGAAGGGGTTACTTATGTGACCGAAGGACCGCTGAAAGGAAAAGAACAGTGGATCAGAAAGATCGACAGGCATAAGCGTCTGGCGCTTTTGGATGCAAAGTTTTTTCCAGACATATCCCCCATTCCGTCACTATGGACAGTTGAAAAAGATAATGCAGGTGAATGGATCGTTGCCAGTATAAAGGAACATCCGTAAACATGAGAGGAAGAAAAGTATGTATCAATTATTAGTGTCTGGCGGAGTAGTCGGCTTATTTTTACAGGTTGTTCCCATCACCTGCTTAGTAGGCGTAATTTATGCAGTTTATAGGTATATCCGTATTAAGCAGCTAAAGACTTCTGTTAAATGGAATATAGAAATACTACGCTTGTTGTTTGTTTGTTATCTTACTGGACTGATAAATCTAACGCTTGTCCCGCACAATTTATGGTCAAATATTTGGGCGTTGATCTACATTGGGTATAGTGGAAGCCAGATAGAATTGTTTAATGGCTCATTCAATTTTGTACCCACCATTTTCAAGATAATATCGGGGGACTTATCATTTGGCAGTTGGGTTAAGACAATGCTGGCAGGCAATTTGCTCATGTTTGTGCCTATGGGTTTCTTCTTGCCTCTAATTTCCGAAAAAATCAATATCAAATCCGTTCTAAAAATTTCGGTCATTGTTCCCGTCGTTGTCGAAATAATTCAGCCTGTCGTCGGACGCAGCTTTGATGTTGACGATCTGATATTAAACTTTATAGGAATTTTGATTGGATATTATGTGGCGATTGGTATAAAAGCCTTGACTTACAAAATCCGGGGTATTACCTATAAACATAACATGAAGTAGACAAAGACGAGTGATCCAAGCATAGCAAAGCGCCGGGCGCGGGGGCTGTATGCCTCTGCGTCCGGCGCTTATTTTTCGTGTCCGACCCGGAAAATCTGTTTGTGGAGGCGTTCCGCATATTTTAGTGTTTGATAGGCCCCGCCGTGATCTCGCCACACCATAGCAATCAGGCAATCCGCCCGGTCTACCATCCAGCGGTTGCAAGCGGTGATCGCCTGTTTGTAGTGGATGCCCGCAAGCTCAATGGGGATCAGGATTTCGTCAAAGCGGCTTTCGTAGTATTCCTTATCCGTGTTTAGCCGTTGCTCCATGTAGGGCAGCACCAGAACCAGCGAGATTGCCTTGTCCGGGTGCCGGTGCTTTAGAGTGCGAACCGCGCTGGCGCAAAGGGCGTCAAACTCTCCCTTGCCGCCTACATAGCAGGTCATTTCCTGTTCCGCTTCCAGTAGCCTTTCCAATATCTCCACCACCTGCGACTGTCCGAGGCCAAAGACTTCCCTGTGTCCCGCAAAGGTACAAACCACCATAGCTATTTTCCCACCTTAAAAAGTTTATTTAATAAGCCAACCCACCGCAGAAAATTTGCAAAACTTAAAGAATATAAATTTAGAATTTATATGGTTTATTATATATCTGCGCCGGGTACTTTACAATAAAGGAGGGATAATATTAGGCGACGTACTGCGAGGGCAAATAGATGGAATTAGATTACAAAGAGATTGGAAAGCGCGTGAAGATCGCAAGAATACGGGCCGATCTGACGCAGGAAGCATTGGCGGAAAAGGCCGGGCTGTCCATTACCCACATGAGCAACATTGAAAACGGCCATTCTAAGTTGAGCCTGCCGATGGCGGTTGCGCTGGCAAACGTCCTGTCTGTTTCGGTAGATGAATTTCTGTGCGACAGCGTGATCCACTCCAAGGAAGTTTTCTCCCATGAGGTTCAAATGCTTTTGGAGGATTGCGACGACTACGAGATACGCATACTCACCGATCTGCTCAAAGCAGCCAAAGACACGATCCGCAGGGATATGAAGCTGAAACAACAGGAATAGCGCAGGCGGTCACGATTGACCGTACTGCGCTACTCTTTTCTTACAATGCAAAGCGCCGGGCGCGGGGGCTGTATGCCTCTGCGTCCGGCGCTTTTTTCTTATGCCTGATCCATCGGGAAGTTTGGCAGTTCTTCCAGCAGCTTCATAATCAAGTGCTGCTTCATATCCTCATTAACGGCCAGCTCGTCGATCATGGGGGTGTAGTGTTCTATCACCTTTTGTTTAGCCCATAGCTCACCGGCGACGGCGGCCTTGATGGTGGCGGTGTCCAGCAACATTTCCTGTTCGGCCATCGTGTCAACTCCTGTCGTTTTTTGTCTTATTCCAGCATACCACAGAACCGGCAGGAAAACCAGCGGCGGAAAGATTTTCCTACGCATTTCAAAGCCCGTTTCGGCGGGTATCTGATAAATCATTCTGCCACCCCACCGACCACCCCCGAAAAGCCTTGATTTTCGGGGACTTTTTGACCCTTAAATGCGTAGACAGGAGGGGCCTTTCAGCTCTCGTATTGAGCATATAGTTTGTGGCGCTGCTTCACGCTGTAATTTATATTCTTTTCCTGATCCGGGCCATTCTGAACAGCCCATAAGAAAGCGCCGGACGCGGCGGCCTGATGGCCCTGCGCCCGGCGTTTTTTAACCATCTACCATGACAAGATTGAAATTGAAAGCAAAGGCGGAAGCGCCTTTTCCATAGCTTGAAATTTATCTTTGTCATAATGCAAGAAATATGTTATACTAATAAAATAATCTACAAGAAAGGCGGTGAGTGGATGGCGGGAAAAACAAAGTACACTTTTGAAAGTAAAATCCATGTGTACCGGGCAACTAAGAGAATGACCCAGCAGGAACTTGCTGATTTAGTCGGTGTGTCCCGTCAGACCATCATGCAGCTTGAACGGAACCGCTACAATCCCTCTATGATGTTAGCATATAGCATTGCAAAGGTGTTTGATGTAACGATTGAGGAACTATTTGACTTTAAGGTGGAAGAAAAATGATCGAATTGTTAATGTCAATTATCGGTAATAGAACTTTTTTTGTAATAGGAACATATTATTGTGTGCCTATTACTATTGCTGTAATTATTATATTCTTTGTGAAAACCTCAAGAGATGAAAGAGGGCGGGCGATTCTCGGAAAAGCAAGTATTATATCCACGATTGCATTTATCGTTTTCATCAACATTTTTGCAAGAATCCATATGCAAGTACCTATGGATTTTGACAGCATTGCTTGTTTTATTCAGTGGATTTACAATATTGTATTGACCATTCAGGTTGTTGCCATATTGATATATAAGAGAATTGAATAGCGAAGCTCTCTTACGGTGGTACTTCTGATAGCAGGTTGAATTGTTCTGATTGACCAAAACTGAAAATCAAATAGTAAAGTTAAAGTCATGCTTATGTCAAATACGCATGGCTTTATTTTTTCTTTCTTAATGTATGAAATATTTGACATCAAGAAAGAAATAGATTATACTATCCATTAGATGGAATTTCCAATTCCAATCTATTTTGACCCGCGAAAGGAGAGAAAACGATGAATGATCTGTGGGCGCTGATTATTTTTGTTGTGTTCATTTTAGGTGGTAGCTGCTCATTAGCAGGCACTTGGTGGTGCAAAAACAAGAAGAAGAAAAAAGATGTGAACAAACCGCAAAGAGATAAATAACAAAACAAGTTGTTCTCAGCCATTTGGTTCACAAAAAAGCGCCGGACGCGGCGGCCTGCTGGCCCTGCGCCCGGCGTTTTCCTATGGGTTTATTCTACGCATTTCAAAGTCCGTTTCGGCGGGGATTGGAGCAATCCTATTGCCACCCTGTCAACCATCCGCCAGAAGCCCGCTATGGCGGCCTATTCAGCGGCTTAACTGCGTAGCTTGCAGGTATCTTTTCCGCTGCCTTTCGGCCTCTTGCTTCCGGCGCATCCGCACCGCGCAATCCGGGCAATATTTCGCCCGGTTGGATTTCGGTGTAAATGCAGCTCCGCACACAGCGCACCGCTTCACGCTGTCCCGGCTCTGGATGATCTCGGCATACAGCGCCCCGTCCAGCGGGAGAACAGCGGCACGAAACCACCGGCACAGCAATGAATAGGAAATGCTCTGGACGCACACACATTCCTCGCCGTCGTCCAGCAAAAGGCAGTTCCCGTCACAGTAGTTGCAGCACTCATGCGTCAGCTTCCGGGCCTTGCGGTATTGAGGGTAATTCATTCTCGGTATGCTCATAGCTCTTGTGCCTGCTCCTTTCCCGGCGTCACCCGCAAAATGCTGTCCACATTCTGCTTGATAATGCCGTATTCTTTCAGCTCTCGCTTGACTTCGCCGTACTGTTCGTACAGCCGCGCTTTCTGCTTGTCCAGCTCCCGGTACTC
>DXBU01000107.1 GCA_019116385.1 Candidatus Blautia faecigallinarum
ACACACTCTGTATAACAAACAAAGTGCGTAAGTCTCAAAATTGTTCTCTTAACTTACACACTTTATTTTACACCCTCCAATAATTCGATAAAGCTGCTGGCGATGCATAAGGGGAGGTTCCCCTCCCCATAAATTTTTTTCTTAAAACTTACACAAAAAACTTGACAAACCCTATCCGGCCGCAGGGACATTACCTGCCTCTGCTTCCAATCCAAAGTATATTTTCCTATGTGCTTTTATCTTCCGGGTTTCGTCCTACTTGCTTGATACTTTTCACAATATTCTGCTTGATAGAAACCTATTATGTGCAGTATGAGGCACTGCCACCAGTGCCTCATACCATTTATTCACCTGTTTCATTTTCTTGTTTTCTTTCCTCGTCTGCAGTTTTCGAATGTTTATTATTGTCTCCCATAATACTATTAACAGCGACTACCAATCCTATAACAGCAACAATATAGAATATAATCGCTATGTATATATCACTTGACCTGCCCATCTCATGAAAACATTTCATAACAGATCCGTACGGATCGGTAGCTGTTGTAAGACCAAGACGCAGCACATAAGCAATGATCCATCCCGTCCCGCCCATCACTCCGCAGAGCATAAGCGTACAGCCTAAAATAATTTTTTTTCATACGCACCCTCCTTAAAGATCACGCTTTCTTTAATTTCAAAAATACTGTGATCACTTTTTCTTTTATTATAAATTTATTACACGGATAATACAATAGATATATCTAACCGAATCCCCATAGCAACCATTCAATCATCACAATCCAGCAAAGCAAACGCATACCCAGGGCTATTGCGAATATCCACTTGACCGCATATATTTCCTCCCACAGCAAAAGCACCGGCTCACGGCTCCGGCGCTTCTTCATAAGACATCTCCCATATATCTGCGAACACTGCCAAGGGACAGTCCGTCAGCAGGCACATCAGAAGGAAACACTCATAAGGATTTACAATATAAATCTCGCTCATCCCGCACTCCTGGAGGATCGGCTGTATTTCCTCCAGAAAGTGCCGATACCGGTTGTAGGGATCCTCGTCCTCCATCTCCTGGGAAACGATAAAAAACTCCAGGGTGATCAGATCAAAACGTTCCACCGGTATCTTATGATTTAAAATACTTGTGATCCGCTGCCGGCTGAAACGCTTCTGGCTGAAATGTTTGG
This sequence comes from Candidatus Blautia faecigallinarum, assembly GCA_019116385.1. Lineage (GTDB taxonomy): Bacteria > Bacillota > Clostridia > Lachnospirales > Lachnospiraceae > Blautia_A > Blautia_A faecigallinarum. The sequence continues at coordinate 1,185 of DXBU01000107.1, forward strand.
CCAGGATAGAGGCTGACATCTTTTTCAGGTTGCCCATTTTGTTAATGGGAATCCCGCTGCAGATCACCTTCTCCACATCAGAAGGCGTAATGTCCAAGGCTGTCCAGATCTTATCTCTGCCTTTTTCCTCTTCATCCTTTTGGTACATTGCCGCAATGATCTCCCTGGCATGCTGGTAAAGCTTCATAAAGGCCTGAAAGGCCCTGCTTTTTTCAGACATAGGGTCATCCGTCCCTGCCTTTACATAGGCCAGATAATCAAACAGCTTTTCCTCTGTATCCAGGCAAAGTCCTCCGCTGTAGACCATCATTGCCTGAGAATAATCTTTGTTCGGTTCAAGCTTGGCGTAACGCTCCTTATATTCCTCTGCTTTATGATATCCATAATGATGGAAATAGCAGTACCAATAGATCACCTCGTCCGGATTGCGGAAATCAAAATCCTGCTCCCGCAAAACCCGGGTCAAAAAGTCTGACACATCCTCCACGCTCATGCGCAGGCCGAAGCCCAAAAGGAACACTGTCTCCCGCTTCACAGAGGCCTGATTCAGCCAGTTATTTACCAGGGATGTAAGCTTCGTAGATGTGGGATTCATGGACTTCGGCGTATAAGTTTCCTTAAAAGATTCCACCACAATATCCCGGTATATATCCTGAGTCACCTCTGCAAAAGGCTCTTCCAGCCCGGCTCTTTCATATATATACCGTTTCAAATGATCTCCAAAGGATACCAGCTCCATTTCTTTGTAGAGGTAATGGAAGATCACATCTGCATCCTCTTCCTCAAAGGTGTCCAGACTGACCACCTGGCGAAAGCGCTGGGCTGCCTTTCTGGTAAATTCAAAATCTTTCACAGAGTCAAACGCAACGGTCTGTTCAAAGTCCAAATCCTTCATTCTGTTCTTCATGCCGGTTCACCTCTATTTTTTCTTTTTCTGCCGCTCAAACCACTGTTTTACCCGGCTTTTGATGCTGGGTTCCTGTATCTCGCAAAATACGATCGTGGCGTTGTCCTTTCCGCCTTTTTCCAGGGTGCGCTGCAAAAGGGTTTCCACCGTTTTCTTCACCGTTGTCTCTTTTGCAAGGATTTCCTTTAGTTCCTGGTCGGAAAGCATGTCCGTCAGGCCGTCCGAGCAGAGCAGATAACGGATCCCCGGCACCGCTTCCATCCGCACCAATGCCGGATCCAGAGTCATACTCTCCTCCGGGATCCCTACATATTGAGTCAGCGGTGCTTTTCCAAAGGTGGCAGTTTTTAATATATGGTCTGTGGAGATCTGGATCAAACTTTGAGAATAGGATTGATAAATACGGCTGTCGCCCAGATTGCAGGCGATGATCTCATCCTGGTCAAATCCCAGCATGGCCGCCGTTGTCCCCATACTCCGCACCCGGTTTGTCCGGGCATATTCACAGACAGACCGGTTCATGTTCTTTAGGCTTTCCACAAGAAAGCTCTCCACTTCTCCAGGGGCACAGGTTCCCTTTTCCCGGTGACTCCTTTGACAGGCATCGGCAGCCAGATAGGCCGCGACTTCCCCGCAGCTCTCTCCGCCCATGCCGTCAAAAACAGCCAGAAGGGGAAATTCCTCCTGATCTGCACTGCCAAAGCGTACTTCTGTCATTCCCTGATTGTCCACATTTAAATAATCTCCGCAGCACCAGAAATTGTCCTCATTATTTTCCCGTATTTTGCCCACGTGACTTGTGTATGCATACGCAATCCGATACGCCATAATAAAAACTTCCTATCATTTCCTAAGATTACTGTTGGGTATCTGCAGGGGGATTCATCCCTTCGATCAGTTCTTCGGCCTTGTTCCAGTACCTCTCTCCCCGCTCTGTATACTCACTGTTGTCTGTCTCATTGTCATGGCAGACTTTATTTTCATCGATCCACCGGATCAGCTTTCCATCTACATAGTAGTACAGCTGTGCATCCTCCTCTGTAGACCATATATACGCAAAGAACAGTTCCTGTTCTCCCGCTTCATTTTCCCAGTAATAATATTCCTCATAGACTCCCTCATCCGAAGCAATAGGATAGACAAGGACCTTCATCACTCTTCCATTCCCGTCTATATAGGCAATTTCTCCTTCTTCCACAGAACCGTTTTCCATAAACGTATTTTCTTCCAGGTGCTGGGAAATTTCCGTTGCCTGTTCGCTGATCTTCTGCATTGCTTTTTCAAATTCGCTGGATTCGCTGCCGCCTTCGCTTTGGGAATTCATAGAAACAAAATCATAGCCCTCTCCCAGTCCTTCCGTATTCGGATCTTCCAGAAGCATCCGCACAAAAATCACAGCCAGAATGAGCACCGCTGCCGCCATTAGGATCACCGCTGCCAAAAGGGGAGACCGTCTTTGCTGCTGTCTCTTTTTTCGATTTTGCTGTGCCGCAGCAGAAGTCCGCCGAAGTTCCTCTCTGCGGCGCTCCTCTGCCCTTCTGTCTTCTTCCTCTGCCCTTTTTAGAAGTTCAAGGGGTGATTCCTGGGCTTTTCGGTATCCATCCTGGATAATCGTCTTTTCTGCAAAGGAGTCGGCTGGAGGCAGTTCCTTGACAGCTTCTTCTTTGGCCTCTTGGGCATCAGCGGCTTTTCCGTATTTTATAGCTTCTAAGGCACTGCGAAAGGCTGCCGCATCCTGAAATCGGTCCTTGGGATCATAGGCGCAGGCCTTCTGGATCACTTGCGCCAATAGTTCCCCTGCCTGCGCCGGCGCTGGCAGAGGCTCTCCGGACATGCGCCTGGTCAAGGCGTTTTCTTTGTCTCTATATGTAATCAGCTGTTTATCAAGGTTCAAAAAAGGAAGGCGATTGCGGTTGCAAAGCTTATACAGCACGATCCCCAGAGAATAAATGTCCACTCTGCCGTCGTACTGCTCTCCTCGATACATTTCCGGTGCCATATAAGAATAGGTGCCTTTTTTCGACATACCGCTCATGGTACGTTCCAGCTCCCTGGCAATGCCAAAATCTCCCAGCTTGAATTCCCCAAATCTGGATACAAAAATATTTTCCGGTTTGATGTCCCGATGGATGATATTCAGCTTTTGGCAGCACTCCAAAGCCTTGCACATATCTATGCCCAGCTGGATCGCCTCTTTTTCTGTGATCTGATTTTCCGCACAATAATCCAAAAAGCTGGTAAGATATTCCATTCTGATAAAGATATCCCAGCCGATGGTATCCAGATACTCCACTACCTTATAGTCTTCCACAGATACAATGTGAGAGTTCCCACGAAAATATTCCATCGTACTGACTTCCTGGATACACTCTTCCATCAGATTCTGGAAATATTCTCTGGCAGACTGTTCGTTTGAGGTTTCTGAACGTATGCTGTTCAGTTCACTCTGGCTGGATGGTATGGTAATGATCTTAATAGCAGAATAAAATGTTTTCCCTTTTTCCGTACGCTGGGCTTTATATACTTTTCCAAAGGAGCCTTCGCCTATTTTTTCTGTGATTTCCCATTCCGGCCAAACTGAAACCGGCAGTGCCTTGTCCATAAGCTTCCTCCTTCCCCGCCTGGACCTGCGATAATTTTCCCTCATTCACTCTCACCTATTATACTGAAATTCTATCACAAATGATAGGGCTGTTCGTATTTTTCTTTTTTCTTCACAAAAATTACATACTTAGTTTATAAAATCCCCTCTTCCTTTTCGCAAAAAAGCGGCCCCATAAAGGGACCGCCTTAAAAACTATTTTTTATTCTTCTTCCTTCGGCTGTTCGTCTTCTGTCTCCTCTGGCATTTCTTCGTCCAGCTCTTCTGCACCGTCTTCCAGATAGACATCCTCATCGTCCAGCTCTGCAGGGTCTTCTTCTCCCTGGCTCATCTCGATTTCTTCAATTTCTTCGATTTCTTCTGTCTCTTCCGGTTCTTCCTCCGGCATTCCTGTATCCAGGGTGATCTCACTGTAGCGCTTCATACCGGTTCCGGCAGGGATCAGCTTACCGATGATAACATTTTCTTTCAGACCGATCAGTGGGTCAACCTTGCCCTTGATCGCAGCTTCGGTGAGAACCTTGGTAGTCTCCTGGAAGGATGCTGCGGAAAGGAAGGAATTGGTAGCCAGGGACGCCTTGGTGATACCCAGCATAACCTGCTTGCCCTCTGCGGGAGTACCGCCTTCCTCCTCGATGCGCTCGTTGGTCTCCTCAAATTCCAGAACATCCACAAGGGTTCCCGGAAGGAATTCGGAATCGCCGTTGTTTTCCACACGGATCTTCTTCAGCATCTGGCGCACGATCACCTCGATATGCTTATCGTTGATATCCACACCCTGCAGACGGTATACACGCTGCACTTCACGGAGCATGTAGTCCTGTACGGCACGGATGCCTTTGATCCTTAAGATATCGTGGGGGTTTACGCTTCCTTCTGTCAGCTCATCGCCTGCTTCCAGGATCTGTCCGTCAGAAACCTTAAGGCGGGAGCCATAGGGGATCAAGTAGGTCTTGGAATCTCCTGTCTCCGGATCCGTAACAATGATCTCACGTTTTTTCTTGGTATCGTTAAGGGTAGCCACACCCTTGATCTCTGTGATGATCGCCAGACCTTTCGGTTTTCTGGCTTCAAAAAGCTCCTCCACACGAGGAAGACCCTGGGTGATATCGCCGCCGGCCACACCGCCGGTATGGAAGGTACGCATGGTAAGCTGGGTACCAGGCTCACCGATGGACTGAGCTGCGATAATACCTACAGACTCGCCTACCTGTACCGGTTCACCGGTAGCCATATTCGCACCGTAGCACTTTGCACAGATTCCGGACTTGCAGCGGCAGGTAAGGATCGTACGGATCTTGACTCTGCTCAGGGAATTGCCTTCTTCGTTTACGCCTTCCTTCATGATGCGGGCCGCTCTCTTCGGCGTGATCATATGGTTGGCTTTTACCAGGACTTCGCCCTCTTTATTCTTGATGGTCTCACAGGAGAATCTTCCGGTAATACGCTCCTGAAGGCTCTCGATCTCTTCTTTTCCGTCTGTAAAGGCTTCCACGTACATACCCGGGATCTCATTTCTTCCTTCACAGCAATCTGTCTCACGGACGATCAGTTCCTGGGAAACGTCTACCAGACGTCTGGTCAGGTATCCGGAGTCTGCTGTACGCAGAGCGGTATCGGACAGACCTTTACGCGCTCCATGAGCGGACATAAAGTATTCCAGTACGTCCAGACCTTCACGGAAATTGGACTTGATCGGAAGCTCGATGGTGTGTCCGGTGGTATCTGCCATCAGGCCTCGCATACCGGCAAGCTGCTTGATCTGCTTATCGGAACCACGGGCACCGGAGTCCGCCATCATGAAAATGTTATTATATTTATCCAGACCGTTCAGAAGCGCTTTGGTAAGCTCATCGTCGGTCTTCTTCCAGGTCTCTACAACTTCTTTGTAGCGCTCTTCCTCAGTGATCAGACCACGTTTATAGTTTTTCGTGATCAAGTCAACGGTATCCTGGGCCTTTTTGATCATCTCCGGCTTCTGAGGCGGCACGGTCATATCGGAAATGGATACGGTCATGGCTGCCTGTGTAGAATATTTATAGCCGGTAGCTTTGATGGCGTCCAAAACCTCTGCCGTCTTGGTGGCGCCGTGGGTATTGATGACTTTTTCCAGGATCTGCTTCAGCTGTTTCTTACCTACCAGGAAGTCGATCTCCGGCAGGAGTTCATTTCCAGGAACGCTTCTGTCCACAAATCCCAGATCCTGAGGAAGAATCTCGTTAAACAGGAAACGTCCAAGAGTGGACTCTACATTTCCTGTGAGCACGGTTCCGTCCGGCATGGTCTTGGTGCGGCGCACCTTGATCCTGGACTGCAAAGTGATCGCTTTGTTCTCATAAGCCAGAATGGCCTCGTTTACACTCTTAAAGAATTTTCCTTCGCCCTTGTTGCCGGGTCTCTCCTGGGTAAGGTAATAAATGCCAAGGACCATATCCTGGGAAGGAACCGCAACAGGACCGCCGTCTGACGGCTTCAGAAGGTTATTGGGGGACAGCAGAAGGAAACGGCACTCCGCCTGTGCTTCCACAGAAAGGGGAAGATGCACAGCCATCTGGTCTCCATCAAAGTCTGCGTTAAACGCGGTACATACCAGCGGGTGAAGCTTGATCGCCTTACCTTCTACCAGGATCGGCTCAAAGGCCTGGATACCCAGACGGTGCAGGGTAGGCGCACGGTTCAGCATGACCGGATGCTCTTTGATCACATCCTCCAGAACATCCCATACCTCCGGCTGAAGCTTCTCAACCATCTTTTTGGCATTTTTTATATTATGGGAGGTTCCATTGGCCACAAGTTCTTTCATAACAAAAGGCTTAAACAGCTCGATGGCCATTTCTTTTGGAAGACCGCACTGGTAAATTTTCAGTTCGGGACCAACCACGATTACCGAACGTCCGGAATAGTCTACACGTTTTCCAAGAAGGTTCTGACGGAAACGTCCGGATTTACCCTTAAGCATATCGGACAGAGATTTCAGTGCTCTGTTTCCCGGTCCGGTGACCGGACGGCCCCGGCGGCCATTGTCAATAAGGGCATCCACAGCTTCCTGGAGCATACGTTTTTCGTTGCGGACGATGATGTCCGGCGCACCCAGCTCCAGAAGACGTTTCAGACGGTTGTTGCGGTTGATGATCCTTCTGTACAGGTCATTCAGGTCGGAAGTTGCAAAACGTCCGCCGTCCAGCTGTACCATAGGACGCAGATCCGGCGGGATGACCGGGATCACGGTCATGATCATCCATTCCGGACGGTTTCCGGATTCCCGGAAGGATTCTACAACTTCCAGGCGTTTGATGATCCTTGCACGTTTCTGTCCGGTGGAATCCTTTAATTCTTTTTTCAGTTCTGCGGCATCCTTTTCCAGATCGATCGCTTCCAGAAGCTCTTTGACCGCCTCTGCGCCCATTCCCACACGGAAGCCGTATCCATAGGCTTCCCGGGCATCCTGATATTCCTTTTCTGTCAGGATCTGCTTGTAGGAAAGGCCGGAATCTGCAGGATCCAGCACGATATAATTAGCAAAATACAAAACCTTCTCCAGGATCCTTGGAGAAAGATCCAGGATCAGACCCATACGGGAAGGAATTCCTTTAAAATACCAGATATGGGATACCGGAGCAGCAAGCTCGATGTGGCCCATACGCTCCCTGCGAACGGAAGATTTGGTGACTTCTACACCGCAGCGGTCGCAGACAACGCCTTTGTAACGGATTTTTTTGTATTTTCCGCAGTGGCACTCCCAGTCCTTGCTCGGTCCGAATATTCTCTCACAGAACAGACCATCCTTTTCAGGCTTTAAGGTACGGTAGTTGATGGTCTCGGGTTTTAAAACCTCGCCTCTTGACCACTCTCTGATCTTATCAGGGGACGCCAGTCCGATCTTGATGGCATCGAAAGTCATTGGCTGATATGTTTCATTTGTGGTGGTATTTTCCGCCATGTATTCTTTCCCCTTTCTATTCTTCATCATCCAGAGTTTCTTCAAACTCTATAAAATCGTCATCCTCTTCCTCTTCTTCGTCCACATCCACAAGCTCTTCCCCTTCAAATTCCTGCTGGGTATAGCCATGCTGTCCGAAGGATTCGCTGTCTCTGTGTCCCCGGGAATCGCCTTCGATCACAGAACGCAGATCCGTATCGCCGTAATCTACTGTCTCCATGATCTCCACCTCGGTCTTATCCTCCCGCAGTACCCGTACATCCAGTCCCAGAGACTGAAGCTCTTTTAAAAGTACCTTGAAGGATTCCGGGATACCCGGTTCCGGAATGTTGTCGCCTTTGATGATCGCTTCGTAGGTCTTCACACGGCCTACCACATCGTCTGACTTCACAGTCAGGATTTCCTGAAGGGTATAGGACGCGCCATAAGCCTCCAGTGCCCAAACCTCCATCTCGCCGAAACGCTGGCCGCCGAACTGGGCTTTTCCGCCCAATGGCTGCTGGGTCACCAGGGAGTATGGACCGGTGGAACGTGCGTGGATCTTATCGTCTACCAGATGATGCAGTTTCAGGTAATGCATGTGTCCGATGGTTACCGGACTGTCAAAGTATTCTCCGGTACGTCCGTCCCGGAGGCGCACCTTTCCGTCTCTGGAAATGGGGACGCCTTTCCACAGGGCTCTGTGGGCTTTGTTTTCATCCAGGTACTGCATCACATCCGGTGCCAGTATATCTTTATATTTTTCACGGAATTCTTCAAAGTCTTCCGTATTTACATAGTCATTCGCCAATTCCAGGGTATCCTGGATGTCATTTTCGTTTGCGCCGTCAAATACAGGAGTGGATACATTAAAGCCGAGAGCCTTGGCGGCAAGGCTTAAGTGGATCTCCAACACCTGACCGATATTCATACGTGACGGCACACCCAAAGGATTCAGCACGATATCCAGCGGACGGCCATTGGGCAGGAAGGGCATGTCTTCTACCGGGAGCACACGGGAAACAACACCCTTGTTTCCGTGACGGCCGGCCATCTTATCACCAACAGAGATCTTACGCTTCTGGGCGATGTAAATGCGCACAGACTGATTTACGCCAGGAGAAAGCTCATCGCCGTTCTCTCTTGTAAACACCTTTGCATCAACAATGATCCCGTATTCACCATGAGGAACCTTCAGGGAAGTGTCACGCACCTCCCGTGCTTTTTCACCGAAGATCGCACGAAGAAGGCGTTCTTCTGCTGTAAGCTCAGTCTCACCTTTCGGGGTCACCTTACCTACCAGGATATCGCCGGCACGTACTTCCGCGCCGATACGGATGATACCTCTCTCATCCAGATCCTTGAGGGCATCGTCGCCCACGCCGGGAACATCTCTGGTGATCTCTTCCGGTCCCAGCTTGGTATCCCTGGCTTCTGCCTCGTATTCTTCTATATGGACAGATGTGTATACATCGTCCTGTACCAGTTTTTCACTTAATAATACGGCGTCCTCGTAGTTGTAGCCTTCCCAGGTCATAAAACCGATAAGCGGGTTCTTTCCAAGAGCCAGCTCGCCGTTTGCTGTGGACGGTCCATCTGCAATAACCTGTCCGGCTTCCACATGTTCTCCCTGGAACACGATGGGTTTCTGGTTGTAGCAGTTGCTCTGGTTACTTCTAAGGAATTTGGTCAGATGGTAATCATCCTTTGTTCCATCATCATTTTTGATGCTGATGTCCGTAGAAGTAGAACGAAGGACTGTACCGGCTTTTTTGGCTACGATACATACACCGGAGTCAACAGCGGTCTTGGTCTCCATACCAGTTCCTACTACCGGCGCTTCTGTTGTCAGAAGAGGCACGGCCTGACGCTGCATGTTGGATCCCATAAGGGCACGGTTGGCGTCATCGTTCTGCAGGAAGGGGATCAAGGCTGTAGCCACGGAGAACACCATCTTCGGAGATACGTCCATGTAGTCGAACATGTGCTTTTCGTACTCCTGGGTCTCTTCCCGGAAACGGCCGGATACATTTTTGTGGACAAAATGACCGTCTGCATCCAGAGGCTCGTTGGCCTGAGCCACATGATAATTATCCTCTTCATCCGCCGTCATATATACAACCTCATCGGTTACACGGGGGTTGTCGGGATCGGATTTATCGATCTTGCGGTAGGGAGCCTCTACAAATCCGTATTGATTGATCCTTGCATAGGAAGCAAGGGAGTTAATAAGGCCGATGTTCGGACCTTCAGGCGTCTCAATAGGGCACATACGGCCATAATGGGAATAGTGGACGTCACGTACCTCGAATCCGGCTCTGTCTCGTGACAGACCGCCGGGGCCCAGTGCAGAAAGACGTCTCTTGTGGGTCAGCTCACCCAGAGGGTTGTTCTGATCCATGAACTGTGACAGCTGGGAGGAACCAAAGAATTCCTTTACTGCCGCCGTCACGGGCTTGATATTGATCAGGGACTGGGGAGAAATGCTCTCCGCGTCCTGAGTGGTCATACGTTCACGCACGACTCTCTCCAGTCTGGAGAGACCAATGCGGTACTGATTCTGGAGCAGCTCGCCTACGGAACGGATCCGGCGGTTGCCCAGGTGGTCGATATCATCGTCTGTTCCGATCCCATATTCCAGATGCATATTGTAGTTGATAGAAGCAAGAATATCTTCCTTTGTGATATGCTTGGGGATCAGGTCGTGGATATCTCTGTGTACAGCAGCTTTGATATCTTCGATATTGTCATTTTCTTCCAGGATTTTTTCAAGGACAGGGTAATATACTAATTCTGTAACACCCATTTCCTTGGGATCTGCATCCACATAGCTGCGGATATCCACCATCATGTTGGACAGGATCTTGATATTGCGTTCTTCGCCTTTTACCCAGACATAGGGAACGGCTGCATTCTGGATCTGGTCGGCCAGTTCTCTGGTGACAATGGCATCTGCTTCTGCGATGATCTCGCCGGTAGAAGCATCCACCACATCCTCTGCAAGCTTCTGTCCTACGATCCGCTTATTAAAATGAAGCTTTTTATTAAATTTATAACGTCCGACTTTGGCAAGATCATATCTTCTGGGGTCAAAGAACATAGCCATGATCAGGCTTTCCGCACTTTCTACGGCCAGCGGCTCTCCGGGACGGATTTTTTTATACAGTTCAAGAAGGCCCTCCTGATAATTGGTGGCCGTATCCTTGGTAAAGCTTGCCAGTATCTTTGGCTCTTCTCCGAATAATTCTACGATTTCTGCATTTGTGCCGTATCCAAGGGCACGAATGAGTACGGTGATGGGCACTTTTCTGGTCCTGTCCACACGTACATAAAATACATCATTGGAGTCCGTCTCATATTCCAGCCATGCGCCTCGGTTGGGGATCACGGTACTGGAAAACAGTCTTTTGCCAACTTTGTCGTGTGCAATGGCATAGTAGATTCCAGGGGAACGCACTAACTGGCTTACGATAACACGCTCTGCGCCGTTGATGACAAAAGTTCCGGTCTCTGTCATTAAGGGCAGGTCTCCCATGAAAATCTCGTGCTCGTTGATTTCTTCTGTTTCTTTATTGATCAGCCTAACTCTAACCTTTAAAGGCGCAGCATAGGTTACGTCACGTTCTTTACACTGTTCAATGTTGTATTTCGCATCTTTTTCGTCAAATGTAAAGTCGATGAATTCCAGGCTGAGCTTTCCGCCATAGTCCGCAATCGGAGAAATATCATCAAATACTTCTTTTAGTCCTTCATCCAGAAACCACTGGTAGGAATCCTTCTGGACTTCGATCAAGTTCGGCATTTCCAGGACTTCTTTTTGCCGCTGGTAGCTCATGCGCATACTTTTTCCAGTTTTTACAGAACGAATTCTGTTTTTTTCCATTGACGTTTCACCCCTGTTTTTTTCTTTTATTTATTACCGCATGATCCCCCTCGTCTTTTGACAAGTAGGCATATCTTGCCATAATATAGCATTCTTCACTATACCACAACAAAAAAGCCGTGTCAACATTTTTTCTTGAGGAGGAGAGAAAAAAAGCAGGAATGTCATGGGACATTCCTGCGTAAGCACAGATGCATAAATTATTTAAGTGTAACCTTAGCGCCTTCTGCTTCAAGTTTTGTTTTGATCTCCTCAGCCTCTGCTTTGGATGCACCTTCTTTAACAACCTTCGGAGCACCGTCAACAACTTCTTTTGCTTCCTTCAGGCCTAAGCCGGTAACTTCACGAACAACTTTGATAACTTTAACCTTGTTCGGGCCAACTTCTGTAAGCTCTACGTCGAACTCATCTTTCTCTTCTGCTGCTTCTGCTGCGCCGCCTGCTGCTGCAACTACAACTCCTGCTGCTGCGGATACGCCGAACTCTTCTTCACATGCTTTTACTAACTCATTTAACTCTAATACGGATAATTCTTTGATTGCCGCAATAAATTCTTCTGTTGTTAACTTTGCCATTTTTAATTCCCTCCATATATGATAGATTTTTATTTTGCTGTTTACAGCTTGCTTTTACCGCAGGTTCTTCTGCTGCGGTCAGATACAGATCCTAGATTATGCCTCTGTGCTCTTGGCAGCGATGGCAGCTTCTGCGCCGCCTGCTTCTGCAACCTGATTAAGCACACGAGCCAAGTTGCTGATCGGAGACTGGATGCTTCCAAGCAGTTTTCCGAGGAGTTCGTCTCTGGACGGAATACTTGCAAGAGCCTCGATACCAGCTTTGTCATTGTAGTTGCCTTCTACCACACCTGCAATGAGCTCTAATACAGGGTACTGCTTTGCATATTTTGCAAGGATCCTTGCAGGAGCAGTTGCGTCTGTAGCGGAGATCGCCAGAGCGTTTGTTCCTTCCAGATGCTGGCACAGGGGCTCGCAAGCGGTTCCCTTAAATGCAAAGTTCATCATTGTGTTCTTGTATACCTTGTACTGAACACCAGCTTCTCTTAATTCCTTACGTAAAATAGTATCCTGCTCAACGGTCAGACCGCTGTAGTTCACAAGAACTACGGACTGTGCGTCTTTCACGCTGTTTGCGATTTCTTCTACGATCGGTTTTTTCAGTTCTACTTTTGCCATGAAATGGTACACCTCCTTATAGATTTTGATATACCGCCGTGGGATATATGCCTGGAGGCATATAAAAAAGGTCTCACTGCGAGAGCAAGACCTTACGTAATCTTCATTAGAATACTTAGTCCTCGGTAGGCGCTTTCGCTTATGTCCACAGGACACCTACTGTCTTCGGCAGCGTTCTTTGCAAGGATATCATGGTTGTTTCTTCTTGTCAAGAGGATTTTTTATTTTGTTCCGAAAATCCGGTCTCCGGCATCTCCCAGGCCCGGACAGATATAGGCGTGATCGTTCAGACAACGGTCCAGGTGTCCGCAATAGATCTGAATATCCGGGTGAGCCTTGTGCAGGCGCTCAAGCCCTTCGGGCGCGGCTATGATGCACATGAACTTGATATTTTTCCCTCCTCTGGCTTTAATAAAATCTACCGCTTCTACAGCAGAACCGCCGGTTGCCAGCATAGGGTCTACCACTACCGCGATCCTCTCTCCGATAGATTCCGGCAGCTTGCAGTAATATTCATGGGGTTCATGGGTCTCAGGATCCCGGTAGAGTCCTATATGGCCCACCTTGGCAGAGGGCACCAGGGTAAGGATGCTGTTTACCATTCCCAGTCCGGCACGAAGGACAGGGATCACGGCCAGCTTCTTCCCGGAGATCATAGGGCTTTTGCAGGTTTCCAGGGGTGTGGTGATCTCAATCTCCTCTGTGGGCAGATCCCGGAGCGCTTCGTATCCCATAAGGATGCCGATCTCTTCCACCAGCTTGCGGAATTCGTTTGTTCCGGTCCGGTAGTCTCGAAGCATAGAGATTTTGTGTTGGATCAGCGGGTGATCCATAATATATACATTTTCCATTTTGCGTTCTCCTTACAATTTTTTCCTTATTATAATATAAAAAAACTTTTTGCAAAAGGGAAAATTTCCTCTGCTCTTCCCTTCAGCAGCCCATAAAATAAAGAAATTGTAAATATATCCTCTTCTCAAACAAAAAAGAATCTGCTATACTTATAGCGTATTTGTAACGGTTTGTTTACTGAATTTTAACATCTTCCCATTCAGGAAGCCAAACCTTCTTGCAAATAACTATTCAAAAAGATATGAAAGGGAGATAATATGAAGCAGAAAAAGCACATTGGCCTGGCAGTGGCATTGGTTGTAATATGCATCGCTGCCGTTGCGGTATTCTTAAAAGCAGCAGATATGTACCGCAACACCCATCAAAAGCTCAATGACATCCTTACTCTTGCTCAGCAGGCCAACCAGCCCGCTCCGGAAGAGGAAAGCACCTCATTAACCATCAATGTAAACGGCGAGCCGATCACCATTGATCTCACCGCGCCTGGTTCTTCTTACGACTGTTTTACCTTAAATACAGAGTTTGAGACCACCATATCCACAGAAGATACGGCTCATGAGATCCTGGTAAATGACCAGGCTATGGCAGACGGCACCTTCGGCATCCAGCTGGATTCTATTGCCGCAGACAGCCGCATCACCTTAACCGTAGATGAAAAGCCCTACTATCTCCGCACTCTTCCGGAAGATTTCCCGGAACTGACTCCCCAGGGAGAAGGGGCAAAGAGCGGATATTATTATACTACCATGGGCAACTATGTAGTAAAATTTGACACCAAAGGACAGGTTGTCTTCTACCGCAATGCAAACGCCACCAACGCTGGTCCTTTCCGCAGGAACGAAGTGGACGGGGAAATTATTTATTCCTATCTGGAAGCTCAGGATCCCTCTCCGCATGTAGCCCTTACCGGAATCGGCTACCGTACCACCAAACTGGTGATGCTCAACGAGCAGTATGAAAAGATAGAGGAAGTTCCTTACATGGCTGCCACAGAAAAAGTACCGGAAAATTATCCTCTGGAAAACCATGATTACCTGATCTTAGGCAAAGATCACTACATTCTTACCACCTATGTAGGAAAACGGGTAACAAATATCCCCTCCACTGTGGAAGGCTCCGAATACGGCGCAAACGTAGTTGCCTGCATCTTCCAGGAAGTAAAAGACGGCGAATGCATCTTTGAGTGGGACAGCACCGATCATCCGGAATTATACGCAGCCAGCCGGGAAGCCGGAGATTATACTAACAATTCCCGTGTATGGTCTGACTATGTACATTTTAATGCCATCGTTATCGATCCCAAGGACAACAACTTCGTATGCTCTTACAGAGATCTGGACAGCATCCTGAAGATCGACCGGGAGACTGGCGAGATCCTCTGGACCCTGGGCGGCGACGGAGACGACTTTGATCTCACGGAAGAGCAGCAGTTCCACCGCCAGCACAACATCACCATTACCGAGGACGGTTCTTATCTGATGTTTGACAATGGCTGCCTTACCAATATTCTGGGCTATCCGGTACAGTCTGCAGAAGAGACCGCAGAGGGTCAGGCGAACCAGTATTCCAGAGCTGTGAAATTTGTTCTGGATGAAGAAAATATGGAAGTGACCGATTTCCAGGAATATGAGATGGAAAACTTTTATTCTTCTTCCATGGGTTCCGCACAGATCATCGATGACAGTACCGATACCGTCCTTATGGGCTGGGGCGGAAGATCCAGGACCGGTATGCCGCTGTTCTCAGAGTTCAGCACGCAGACGGAAACGGTTAACTTCGAGATGCTTACCAACAGCGAGGTCAACTGTTACCGTGTAACCTTCTACGAAAACTGATTCTTTTGCCTTTAGGCAGATAGAAAACCCGGATCCGGGAAACAGCTATCTTTGCTGTTTCCCGGATCCGGGTTTCTTTTTATTTCTTACTCGGCGTTTCCGCCTCCCGGCTTTTTCACACACCGGTCACGGCGTTTCCGGGAAAAGGGGCCGGGGATCCAGCATACCCATGGCGTCCTCTCCCAGGATCTCCCGAAGCAGTTCTACATACCCGTCATAGGTAAGCTGTCCGTCCGGCGTCAGAAGCTCGAAGTCTGTATGATACACATTGGCAAAAATGCCGGTTTCTTTCAGGCCGTTGCGCAGGTAAAATTTTTTTCTTCTCTTTCTGTCCTCTGCGTTGGGGGCGTTTTCATCCTGCATTTCGATCTCAAAGATATAGGGGCATCCCCGGA
This sequence comes from Candidatus Blautia faecigallinarum, assembly GCA_019116385.1. GTDB lineage: Bacteria > Bacillota > Clostridia > Lachnospirales > Lachnospiraceae > Blautia_A > Blautia_A faecigallinarum. The sequence goes on from DXBU01000107.1 coordinate 16,771, forward strand.
ACCGTTCCTGAAGCCTCTGCACAGCTTTGCCGCCGTATCCGCCGCTCCTTTTTTCCGGAGATATGGCAAAGTAATCCAGAAGGGCCGCATCTGCACCAAGCATATTGATGGCAAGCCCTGCAAATCCTCCGTCCTCTTCAATGGCAAGCATTTCCATTTTCCCCTGGGCGGTCAACTGTTCCATAAGGTCCGCAGGCTTTTTTTCTTCTTTTGGAAAAGCCTCCTCGTAAAGCTGATAAAACTCATCCCGGTATTTTTTTCCTTCTTTAAAGATATTTAAAAATTCCATTTCCGTTTATCACCTCTGTCAGAATCTATTATTTCCGTATTTATCCCACCATATCCGGCCAGGAACGGATCTCATCGGATATCACGGTCTCATAGTCCCCTTCGATATCCTGGCTCCTTCCTGCGGCGAATACGTTTGTCTCCGCGCCCCACTGCCGGTCCTCGTATTCCCATATATGGTAGCGCAGCCCGCGGAATTCAAAATCGATACTCCCGCAGCCGTCTTCTTCTGTATATTCATATGTAATTTTCTTTGTTTTTAATGCATCCTGCACCTGCTGCAAACGCATATATCTCCCTCCTTATTCCTCTTCAGGCAAAACTCCGCTTTCCTTTACTGCCTGTACCACCTTTTTTAATTCTTCCGGGGGCAGCACCAGAGCGAAACGTACATATCCTTCCCCTCGGCTTCCAAAAGCATCTCCCGGCGTACACAGAACCCCGGCCTTTTCCATCAATGCCATGGTAAAACTCCTTGAAGTGTAGCCTTTTGGCACCGGCGCCCAGACAAACATAGTACCTTCGCTGTCAGGCACATTCCAGCCAATGCTGCGGAATCCTCCGCAAAGAGCATCTCTGCGTTCCTGGTACAAGCGGCACTGCCTTTTTACCCCGTCCTTGGATCCTTTAAGAGCCGCAATCGCCCCCATCTGCGCAGGAATAAAGATTCCGAAATCAATCTGGGAACGCAGCAGCTTCATAGCGTCTATGGCGTCCTTTCTCCCGATCATAAAAGAGAGCCTTGCCCCTGTCACATTAAAGGATTTAGAAAGCGAAAAGAACTCTGCCCCAACCTCCATAGCACCGGGATGCTGCAGGAAAGAGCCCCCCTTTCGTCCGTCAAAAATAATATCTGAATAGGCATTGTCATGGATGATAAAGATATCATATTTTTTTGCAAAAGCGATCAGCTCATCGTAAAAGGAATCCGGCGCCGCCTTGCATACTGGGTTATAAGGATAGGAAACCACCATCACCTTTGCCCTTTTCGCAATTTCTTCCGGAATATCCGAAAGAACCGGCAGAAAATTATTTTCTTCCAGAAGATCATATTGGTATTGTTCTGCGCCGGAGAGATAGGCTCCGGCTTCAAAAATGGGATAACCGGGATTCGGAAGAAGAATCACATCCTCCGGATCGCACAGAGCCATACACACGTGACCGATTCCCTCCTGTGAACCATGGACACCAGTAACCATATCTGAAGTGAGCGTCACGCCGAAACGCTCCTTATAATAATCTACAACAGCCTCCAAAAGCTCTGGCAGATCCCGCAGGGAATACTTATACGCTTCGGGCCTCCCCGCGCTTTCCATCACTGCTTTAATCACATGCTCTTCCGGCGGAAAATCCGGAGTCCCTATGGAAAGATTGTATATCTTCTTTCCCTTAGCGATCAGCTTTTCTTTTTTCTCATCAATATCTGCAAATATTCCTGTGGAAAAATGATCCAGTCTCTTTGCCTGTATACTTTTCATAATATTCTCCTCTTACGTTTCGGCATGCCCCGCAAAATAAGCGGTAATTTTTTCACCATGGATTTTCGCAGCTCATACCGACAATTTTAATACACATTATACCTTCTTTAACATGTCCGCGCAAGGGAAGCTTCCAAAACTAAAAATCCCACATGTCCGGCTCCCGCCTAAAGCATGTGGGGTTCTTGTACTTATTCCTGTTTCTGCAAATATTTTTTCCTGGTAGCAAGCCCGCCGCGAATATGCCTCTCCTGTTTATTTACATCCAAAACCTCCCGTGCCTTGCCCGCCAGGGAGGGGTTCAGTTGTATGAGGCGTTCGGTTACGTCTTTATGTTTGGTCATTACTATTTAGAGCTGTTTTATTTTCACACTCGTCTTCCACTAAAATGCTTTCATTTAATCCCAAATCTCCCAATAATCGAAGGTAAATATCCACATTTCCATCTTTGTCTACTTCGATTTTCTTAATCAGTCGCTTTAGCTGCATATTAGTCATTTCATGAACATCGGTAATATCCTCAATCTGCTTAAAGGTATCGTTTAGAATTTTTTCCATCTGGTCTCCCTTTGTCAAATTGCTAGATACCATTTTCAACTCATTTTCCATACGCTCCAGTTCTTGCCGTGTGCCACCTAATTTATCATTCAATTCTTCTCTGGAAATCAAATCATCGGTGTACATATCCATGTATTTCTGTCTCATTCTCTGTAATCTGGCAACTTGTAAGTTTAATTCCTTTTCGTACTCTGCATTTTCATCTTTTGCTTTGTACACTCTTTGAAATTCTTTCACTACATAATCAAT
>DXBU01000108.1 GCA_019116385.1 Candidatus Blautia faecigallinarum
TACTGAACCAGCAGCTGATTAATAACGGTTTGCTGCCTGTTTCAATCCAGTCCACCGGAGAATACAGAGAAGCATTCAGAAGATATGACAAAAGAGAAGACCTCTCAGAGATGGTTTATGTCTTATTGAAAAGTGAACAGGATTCTTTTGCCAGAGTCCGCAGCCTGTCTTTGAAACTTTCCAAAGACAGGGAGGAACAAAAAAAGAAATGAGGGCAGGAATACATTACGGCTGTTGACCGGAATATCTCAGAAACACATCCTTCACCATGGCCAGCAGCTTTTCTGCGATGGGGGTAAAAACCTGGTATTTTTTCCATATCAGATAAGTGTTTGTTTCAAGCCTGGGCGTCAGCGGACGGAAAACAAGACCGCTGCCAGGGCTTGTGTCAATGAGATGCTCAAAAGTCAGAAGATAGCCCGGGCTCTGAACTCCAATAAGGGCTGGAATGTGACCGGCTGTATGTCCTTTATGAATCAGCCGATCCTTCAGTACGGCAAGGAGATCCGTTCCGCTGTGCTGATCATGCACGGGGATGCCGCTCATTCCTTCTATTTCAGCAAGGACGCATATGCGAACATGATGGAAGGAAATCCACACCCGGAGAACAAAGAATTCCTTGCAATCCCCGGCGCCCGCCATACGGACCTGTATGACGGAGGCGGAAAAAATGCGATCCCCTTTGATAAGCTGGAAGATTTCTTCCGGACTTATCTGAAGTAAGCAAAAAGGCTTGTATGAAAGAGCGTATTCTCTGGCGTACGAGCCTTTTCTATATTCTGTGTTTCATTCATATAGAAAAGAAAAATGCATAGGCTCCATACCGACTTGATAATATTTCTGCAAATGAATATAATAAAACCAATTGGATAAAACACATAGGAAACAAGAACATACAATGAGAACAGATAGGAAAGACTGATGGAAGAAAAGAAAAAGATTTTGATCATAGAGGACGATACAGACATCAGCCAGCTTCTTTATACCGCCCTTACAAAAGCCGGGTACCAGGCTGTGCAGGCCTATTCCGGCACAGAAGGAAGGATGCTGCTGAAAACAGGACAGAATAATTTCGCATTAGTGCTGCTGGATCTGATGCTGCCCGGACTGGCAGGGGAAGAGCTGCTGCAGGAAATCCGTTCCCAAAGCGACATTCCTGTGATCGTAATGACAGCAAAGGATGAACTGGATGATAAAGTCAGCGTGCTTACCGGCGGCGCGGATGATTACATTACAAAACCTTTTGAGATCCGGGAAGTGCTGGCGCGGATCCAGATCCAGCTGCGCCATGCCGCGAAGGACCCGGGAGCAGACAGGATGGTCTGCCGGGATCTGGTGCTGGATCGGACAACACGGCAGGTTATGGTTTCCGGCCGGCCGCTCCCAAAGATCACCAAGCAGGAATTTGCTATCCTGGAGCTTTTGATCCGGCATCCCCGGCAGGTCTATAGCAAAGAGGACATTTTTGAATATGCCTGGGAAGAGCCTTATATGGGTGAGACGAAAACGCTGGACGTACATATCAGCAACATCCGCAAAAAGATCCGTACAGTCACGGAAGACGAATATATCGAGACGGTGTGGGGGATCGGCTACCGGCTTCATCCATAATCTTTACTCTTTTTTTACTTTTCGTTAGCGAAGGATTAGGAAATCCCCGTTATGCTAAGAACAGACAGGAGGACAAAAGCTTCTGTAAAAAGAAAAAGAGAGGACGGATAAGATGAGCGAGATCTTGCTGGAAACAAACGGCCTGACCAAGCAATATGGGAAGCATAAGGCCGTGGACCATGTGAATATGCACATCCGCAAAGGCGCCATTTACGGATTTATCGGGCGCAACGGCGCGGGAAAAACCACCTGCCTTCGGATGATCAGCGGGCTGGCAAAGCCCACAAAGGGACAGATATCCCTGTTTGGATATGAAGGAAAACGATTAAAGGAAGTGCGCTCCCGGATCGGCTGCCTGATTGAGGCGCCTGGCCTTTACGGAAACATGACGGCTTATGAAAATCTGATGATCAAATGTAAGCTGTTCGGCATCACCCAAAAAGGATATATTGAAAATATACTGGAGACCGTAGGTCTTGGCGATGTTGGGAAAAAGAAAACAAAACATTTTTCCCTGGGAATGAAACAGAGGCTGGGAATCGGCCTGGCGCTTGTGGGTGAACCGGACCTTCTTGTCCTGGACGAGCCCATCAACGGCCTGGATCCCCAGGGGATCGCAGAGGTAAGAGATACCATTTCTTTTCTTCAGGAAGAGAGAAATATGACAGTCCTGATCTCCAGCCACATTCTGGAAGAACTGTCCAAGATCGCCACGGATTACGGGATCATCCATGAGGGTACGCTGCTTCAGGAGATGACCCGGGAGGAGCTCTTTAAACGATGCAGCGAAAGGATCGAGATCACTCTGGATCATCCGGAGGCTGCTGTTCCGGTACTGGACGGCCTGGGCTTTAAAGACTATCAGGTAATGGACCGCAGCCATATCCATGTGTTTGAGCGGCTGAATGACAGTGATGTACTTAACTCTGCTCTTGTAAAAGCGGGAATACCGGTCCGGGGGATCGGAGTTACCAGTGAAGAGCTGGAGGACTATTTCTTAAATCTGACAGGAGGTGCCGCTCATGCTTAATATGATCAAAATGGATCTGTACCGGATGTTCCATATGAAGTCTTTTTACATCGTCTGGATGGTACTGGCGGCAGGGATCCTTTTTACAACTTATATGTCCCGGCTGGATGTGGAAACCTTCAAGGACATGACACAGGAAGAGCGTTCTGTCTCAGCCGCCGAAGAGGAAACAGTACAGGAGGGGACGGATCAGGTGAATTTTGGAATGGATGTAACCCTTCCCACCCGTCCGGGGGACCAGGTGACCTTGCTGGATCTGGTATATGCCAATTTCCGGGGAAAATTCGTGGTACTCTTTTTCCTGATCTTTGCCGTACTTTACTCTTCGGCAGATATCGGGAGCGGGTACATCAAGAATATCGGCGGGCAGGTGCGGGACCGTTCGGCACTTGTGCTTTCCAGAGCGGCGGTGCTCCTTGTATATACGCTGCTGTCCATGATCCTTTATCTGGTCATCCAGGGGATCTGTCAGAGAATGGTCTTTGGTTACTTTGTTTTGGGAGAGTCCGGCCGATTTTGGAACTATGTGGGAGTCCAGACGGCACTTCACGGTGCGCTTGTGCTGATCGCGATGGCGATAGCTGTGATCGTAAAATATAATGTGATCAGTATGACAGTGTCGATCCTTCTGACTATGAATATGCTGGTGATCTTTTACAGTGCATTGGACAAGGCTCTGGCCAAGCTGGGACTGGAGGATTTTCATATCATCGAGCATACGGTGACAGGTAAGATGTCCCTGCTGTCCATGAATGCCGGGACAAAGGAAAGCCTGCTTGCCCTCCTGACGGCAGCGGTATTCGGGATCGTGGCTGCCGCAGTCAGCGCGGCGGTTTTCCGTCAGAGAGATATCTAAAAACATCGGTCTGTCACAGACTGGCTGTGACAATGGGAAAGGGAGCATTATGACAGTATTGTTTGGAGCGGTTCTGGCGCTCTTTGTGATCCAGGGTTTTGTATTTCTGAAATATCAGCGGCAGGTGAAAGACATCTGCCGCCAGCTTTCGTTTCTGATAAAAAATGACAGCAATATGCGGATCACCTCTGAAATGGATCTGGGCGGACTGGGCCTTCTGAAAAACAGTCTCAATGACCTTCTGGATATACGCAGGAAAGAGAAAAATGTGTACCAGGAGAAGGAAAAGACGATCTCTGAAATTTATACAAGTCTGTCCCATGATATCCGGACGCCGCTCACTTCTCTGGACGGATATTTTCAGCTTCTGGAGATCAGCGAGGATCCCAAAGAACAGGAACGTTATATCCGGATCATTCAGGAGCGGATCACAAGTCTGAAAGAGATGCTGGAGGAATTGTTTTTATTTGCAAAGCTGAAAAACGATTCCTATCAGATAGAACTGGAAAACTGCTGCTTCACCAGGATCCTGAAGGAAACGGTATTTTCCTATTATGACGAATGGGCAAAAAAGGGGATCATTCCGGAGATTGACATTGCAAAGAAACAGATGTATTTTATAGGAAATGAGGCTGCTTTAAAACGGCTGCTGCAGAATGTGATCAAAAACGGACTGGATCATGGAGAGAAAAAGATATGCATTTTCCTTTTGGAAGAAGGGGAGCGTATCTGTTTACGGATCGGCAACCGCGTCCCCCATCCGGAAAAGATCAACATCAGCAGGGTATTTGAACGATTTTATAAGGCAGACGGAGCGAGGAGCAAAAATTCCACGGGGCTTGGCCTTTCCATTGCCCGGGAGCTCGCTCTGCGCATGAACGGGCAGCTCACTGCAAAGATCACAGGAGATATGTTCTGGGTGGAAGGGATTTTTACAAAGACCCATGAAAAAACAAATGGAACACAAAACAAACCTAAGGAGGGTGTACGATGAAGCTGACAAGGGAAGGAATGAAAGATCAAAAAGCATGGGAAAAGGCGGGTATCCGTCTTCCGGGATACGATGTGGAAGAAGTTTCACGGAAAGCAAAAGAAGCGCCGGTCTGGCTGCATTTCGGGATCGGGAATATTTTCCGTATCTTTATCGGAGGCATAGCCGACGGGCTTTTGGAAGAAGGCGCGCTGGACCGGGGGATCACCTGCGCGGAGACCTTTGACTATGACGTGGTGGACAAGATCTACAAGCCCTTTGACAATCTGAGCCTGAGCGTGCTTCTGCACGGAGACGGAAGGAGAGAATACAAGGTGCTGGGATCCCTGGCGGAAGCGGTGAAAGCCCAATCCGCGGATCCGGCTCAGTGGAGCCGGCTGAAAGAGATCTTTTCAAGCCCGTCCCTGCAGATGGTATCCTTTACGATCACAGAAAAGGGATATGCCCTGCAAAGGTCAGACGGAACCTGGTTCCCCTTTGTGGAAGCGGACATCAAGAACGGTCCGGATCAGGCGGCGGGAGCCATGGCGGTACTGACGGCGATGCTCTATGAGCGGTACCGGGCAGGAGGATATCCTCTGGCGCTGGTGTCTATGGATAACTGTTCCCAGAACGGCGCGAAGCTTAGGGAATCTGTCCTTACAATGACAGAAGAGTGGAAAAAAGCCGGATTTGTGGATGAAGGCTTTGTATCCTATGTGAGCGATGAAAAAACAGTGGCTTTCCCGTGGACCATGATCGATAAGATCACGCCGCGTCCCAGCGAGAAGATCGCCGGGGATCTGGAAGCATTGGGAGTTGAGGACATGCAGCCGGTGATCACCGGAAAGAAGACCTATATCGCTCCCTTTGTGAACGCGGAAAAGCCCCAGTATCTTGTGATCGAAGACAGCTTTCCCAACGGCCGTCCGGCTCTGGAAAAGGGCTTTGGCGTCTATATGGCCGACCGGGAGACCGTGAACCTTTCGGAACGGATGAAGGTGACCGTGTGCCTGAACCCGGTGCATTCCGCCACAGGCCCTCTCGGGGTGGTATTAGGCTATGAGCTGTTTGCCCATATGTTGAATACAGACCCGGATATGATGAAAATGGCCCGCATGGTGGCTTATGACGAGGGGCTTCCGGTGGTGCCGGATCCGGGGATCCTTTCTCCGCAGAAATTCGTGGATGAGCTTTTCAACGACCGTTTTCCCAACGAATATCTGGGGGATACAAACCTCCGTCTTGCAGTGGACGTTTCCCAGATGGTGGGGATCCGCTTCGGAGAGACCATCAAAGCCTATGTGTCAAAATACGGAGACGCCTCCAGGCTTACGGCCATCCCTCTGGGGATCGCGGGATGGCTCCGCTATATGCTTGCCGTAGATGACGCGGGGAATTCCTATGAGCTTGCGCCGGACCCCATGAACGAGGAACTCCGGCAGCAGTTGAAAGACATTGTGGTGGGCCGCCCGGAAACCTTCACAGACCAGTTGAAGCCCATCCTGTCAAATGAAAGGATCTTCTTTATCGATCTTTACAAGGCAGGTCTTGGAGGGAAGATCGAAGATATGTTCCGGGAAATGATCGCAGGGCCGGGGGCGGTCAAAGCAGCAGTCCATAAATATACAGAAGGAAGAGCCCTGTGACAGAACATACTACATACATAAGGGGAGACAGATCATGATCCAGGATATTGCACCGCATATTTATCATAATGAATACAGACCGGTCCCGCCGGATGAGGACAGCTTTGTGCTGATCTTTGAAGAGGGCCGGATCCTTTTAAAAAAAGAAGAGGGAGAAAATGAAATCCGTTTTCCCAGATTCCGGGAACTGGAGAAGGGAAAAGAAGAACCCGACAAGAACTGCAGATACCTGTTTTCCATTGACAGCGACAGGTTTTATCTGCTCTTAAAACCGGAGGAAAAGCTGCTTTCCACTTACAGCTTTGCAGACGTGCGGGTCCTGCGCACCGCCGCACCCCGGCATCTGGCCTTCGCCGGGATCACAGGATACCAGCTTTACGGCTGGTATCAAAGCCGGCGGTTCTGCGGCTGCTGCGGAGCGCTGATGCTCCATGACCAAAAGGAACGTATGATGTACTGCCCCTCCTGCGGCCGCCATGAATATCCGGTCCTGATGCCGGCAGTGATCGTGGGGATCACAAACGGAGAGAAGCTTCTTCTCTCCAAATACGAGGGCAGGAATTTTAAGCGCTATGCGCTGATCGCCGGCTTCGCGGAGATCGGAGAGACCATTGAGGAAACCGTTCACCGGGAGGTGATGGAAGAAGTGGGGCTGAAGGTGAAGAACCTCCGTTATTATAAAAGCCAGCCCTGGTCCTTCAGCGGCACCCTGCTGTTCGGCTTCTTCTGCGACGTGGACGGAGACGATGCCCTGACCGTCGACCACGAGGAGCTCTCCATGGCACAGTGGTTTGAACGGGAAAAAATCCCGGATCAGGGAAACAATATCAGCCTTACCAAAGAAATGATGATGACCTTTGCAGCGGGGAAAGAGCCCAGGTGAATCTCCTTTACAAATATAAGGAAAGATAGTATAATCCTGCAAGTAGGAAAAGGGCATCATTCTTTTCTGAAATTCATAAATATGTACATAAAGCATTTTATTAGGAAAGGATTTACGAATTTATGAGTAAAGAATCGAATAACCATACCAGCCCGCTGCTGTTTGTGATCCGGGTCCTTCAAGGAGCCTTGATCGGACTCGGTGCAGTGCTGCCTGGTATCTCAGGGGGCGTGTTGAGTGTTATTTTCGGTATTTATAAGCCGATCATGGAACTCCTGTCCAACCCGATCGCAAACTTTAAAACCCATGTTCCCAAGCTGATCCCGGTAGTGATCGGCGGAGCGGTCGGCTTTTTGGGGGTTGCGAATATCCTCGCTTTTTTTCTGGAAAAGTATCCGGACCCCTCGGTTTGTCTGTTTATCGGACTGATCGCAGGAATGCTGCCTTCCCTATTTCGGGAGGCTGGTGAGCAGGGGCGCAGCAAAGGCTCCTATGTATCCATGGTGGTATGTATGTGTGTGATCTTTGCTATTCTGATCGGGCTGCAGATGTTCTCCATAGAGGTGAAGCCTAATTTTGCCTGGTTTTTATTCTGTGGTTTCTGCCTGGCGTTAAGCCTGATCGCACCGGGAATGAGCTTTTCTACGCTGCTGATGCCATTGGGGCTTTACACTCCCTTTGTAGATGGTATCGGACATTTTGACCTGAGCATTTTGATCCCCGGAGGGATTGGAGCGCTTGTAACCGTCATCTGCCTAGCGAAAGCAGTTAATGCTTTATTTGAACATCATTATTCCATTGCTTTTCACGGGATCATTGGAATTGTCATTGCAGCAACCGTTATGATCATTCCGGTTTCCGGGTTTAAAAACCCAGGTGAGGCCGTTGTCAATGTAATCTGTATTGTTGTAGGCGTTGCCCTTGCTCTTGCCCTTGACAAATTTAACAGCCAAGTGAAGGTAGAGTGAACAAAGCAGAGTGAGACGTAAGATAGAAAAGGACGGAACCAGATTTTCTTTTATAGAAGAAATCGGGTTCCGTCCTTTTTATTTGGGAAAGTTTTGCTAATGGATCTCTATGCCATGTATTTTGCAGTCCCTGGTTCCGACCACAGCATAATTATTGTACACAGCGGGAGAAGCCTCGATAACACCCTGACTGAGAGAAAGGGCAGAATGTACGTCTCCTTTTACGCCATCTAAAAGATACATGTTTCCATCACTGCTGCAGTAAAGAACCTTGCCATTTCCCTCGGCATCGTATATGCATACGGGAGAAGACCAGGCATATCCGGATCGGTGCTCCCAGAGGATCTTTCCGGTTGCCTTTTCAATACAGGCAAGGACGCCGTCTGCATTATTTCCTGTTTTTGACACCGTTACATAAATATACTCTTCGAGACTTTGTTTTCCTGAAGCAATGGTAGACTGTACCCCTCCGGACACACCATCGGAGGTACAGCATTCATAGTCGGTCTGCCAGAGGATCTCTCCTGTCTCGGCATCGATTTTCCAGATCGGAACTGTGGCGGTAGTGTAGCTCCTCCAGCCCAAGCGGAAAGAGGTGCTGACATATAGATAAAGATGATCGTTTTCGATGGAGAGTACCGGTGTGGAATTGGAGTCGTCCAGAATATCCTGCACCCATACCAGCTGCAGGGTGTTCAGATCCAGACACATTAGATGACCGCCGTTATCAGCAATAAACAGATAACCTTTATATATTGCCGCACTGTCTTCCATTCCCACCCAGAAATTGGCGCCGCTGGAGCGCAGGCCGAAATAGCGCCATTTTACGATTGATCCAGGTGCAATGGAGAGCGTTCCGCCAGCCGGGTCAAACTGGGTGTTCAGCCGGATCAAATAGAGAATGCCGTTTTCTCCAGGATAGATCAATGTGTCCGTTTCTGCATCTACCAGTGGGGAAGAGTCAAAAAAGCTCAGCCCGCCCCGCAGAGAAAAAGAATCATAATCGCCAAAGGTATACATGGTACTCATATCCAAAAGATTGATGACAAAAACTTTTGCAGGACCTAAATTGCTGTTGTATCCGGCTCCTACATACAAAATAGGATATCCCCTGGGATCCAGGGCTCCGGCGCCCTTGAAAGTATATCCCAGATACAGGGCATCCCGGGTAGGCTCTCCGGTTTCCAGGTCCAGAAAATATACATAACCGTCCATACAAGCATAGATCACTTCTACCAGATCTTCTTTATTTTTTGCCCAGTCATACATATTCATATGGGCCTTGATCTCTTGTGGCCATTTATTCATTAAAGGCTGCCCGGTCCATCCGCTTCCGCTCCAGAAGGTTCCGCCGGAAGAAAGGGAACCGGTATTGTGGCTCCACTTATCCGTTAAGGTGTATTCTGTCATTTCCGCAGTTCCATAGGCTGCGCTGTCTCGAAAATTATTTCCGCGGAAAGTAACAATGCCTTCCACATCTGTATAATCCTCTCCTATATCAAAGGAAATTTCAGAAGCAGGATGGTACGGCTCCGTATCTTCCAGGACCACATCGTCAACTTGGATATTGGTATAGCTGATCATATTTTCCGGAGCTGTGGATGGTGTACTGTGAGGCGCAAAGGGAATCTCCTTTGTAGGAGCCAGCTCGATCAGCTCGATCTCTTCTTCGGGTTCAGAAACGGCAGTCTGCTTCTCTGGCCTGACCGCTGCAGCAGCTGGCTGCGCTTTGTTCTTTGGAGAATGCAGAATCACAAAAGCAAGGGTACACAGAAGTACAAAATCTGCCAAGATGAAAAGTGTTGCAAATATCTTCCATTTGACGGAACGCCCTCCGGCATTCGGCTGCTGAGATGCCGATCTTACCGGCGGATGCGGTAGTTCCTTTTTCATAGGATCTCCTTTCTTAATGGATACTTTCTTTTGTATTTTGTGATATATCCCTGTGTTTCAGGTAAGAAACGTCATGATGTAAGAAGAATGGAAAACAGAGGGGTATTTAGAATTTTATCCATAGGTATTATAGCATAGACTTAATTGCATGGCAAAGGGAACTATGATATAGTTTGAGATAAATAGAAGATGCGGCGGCTTTAGCATATCGCACGGTAGGAAGGAAAAGAAAGTATGGAAATAGACAGGCTTTGTATGGGATGTATGAAAGAGCTTCCCCTGGGAAGCAAAAAATGTCCCTATTGTGGGTTT
>DXBU01000109.1 GCA_019116385.1 Candidatus Blautia faecigallinarum
GTATTCCCAAAATAGACTTTGCATCGATGATGATCCGATTATAGAAAATATCAATGTCAAAGCTGCACTTGCTTGCTGCGTTTACAAATTCTTTCACTTCATCTGCTGCGTTAAGTTTGATCTGGTGTTCCATTTAAACGACCTCCCTGTCTTTCTATTTTTGGATCCGTCATAAAACCTTTTCTGCTGCAGTATTTTCTAGCGTATTTTGACACTTCTGCCATTTTTTGTCAATAGTGTTCAAAATTTATTCAAAATTTTCAACAGGTTCCATAAATATCGTTTTTATACAGACATTTAATTCGTCTAAATGTACATCCCATCTTCCCCTTTTCGGATATATTTGAACAAAATTTTAAGAAAAAAATTCTGCTCCGTCTTGTTTTATTTCCATGTTATTTTTCCGTTTTTGGCCGTCATCTGAAAAACTTTATCGCATCTCAGCCGGAAAGGATACTGTTTGCGTGTGACCAAAAATAAATTCTGATCTTTGTGGGCATTCTGCATACTGCAGTCGCACATCTTCCACTGAGAACCGATCTTCACCTCGCACCAGCCGTGAGGAGAAAGCTGCCGTCCGGCATAAGCCGTCACACCTCCTGCTGCTACACGGCTTTCAAAGCCCAGCACTTTGGCGATATATGCCATTGCCGCTGCATAACAATAACAGTTTCCGCCTCGGTTTTGGAACATGTATTCTGCATAGGAAGGAAGTTTTCCTGCTGCCGGGATACTGGTATAATAGGTACGATATGGATACTTTAATAAAGCATTGAAGCAGGATTTTAACCGCTGCTGAGCCGATTGGCTGCTTTTGGAGTTGGAAACCACAAAAGAGACCGCCGCTTTTACGGCAGGAGCAGTGATCCGTACCCCGGTAGGATCCACATAGAAATAGCCGGAGGCCTTCGATCCTACGATCTTATTCTGCTGGAGTACATAGGCACTATTAAAATAGTAAGACTTGCCATTGATTTTCTTCCAGCCCTTAACCCGCTCTCCCTTTACACAGTAATACCGTTTGTTTTCTCTTTTATACCAGCCTGTATATACCCTTCCTTTTTTCGCATAAAGTTTCTGTACCGAATCTTTATAGGTTATTTTCACAAAACCTTCTGCTGTATGCTTTTTTCCAACGCCATCCGAAGCAAACCGGTATATCGTACTTCCCGATGCTTTAGGCGGTGTCACGGTATATACGCCGTTTTTCTCCTGTATTGCAAGGAATACATTTTTTAAAATCGTTTTCTCTCCCTGGGCATTGACCTGATAACTCTTTAAAACACCGTCCTCTTCCTGGACCAGAATGGTTTTAGAGCTGTCTGCCTGAACTGTTTTCCCGAAGCAGAGACTTACTGCCAGAAAGACAAAAAGAACAATGCCAGCCAACATTTTGACCCGGCCATCTGAAACTTGGCATGCAGCCGCCGTATTTTCTTGTTTTATACAATACATCGTAACCCCCCTGTTCCTGTACTGCTGACTATAGTTTAGCAAAGCAGCAGGAATTTTTCCAGATTTTAAATCTGCGTCATTACAAATATATCGTAAATGGATTTTACAGCAGCTTCAAAATCTCTGTTTTCCACCCCGATGATGATATTCAGCTCGCTGGATCCCTGGTCGATCATCTTCACGTTTACGTTCACATGAGCAAGGGCGGAAAAGATCCTTCCAGCAGTACCTCTCTGGGATTTCATGCCCCGGCCTACTACTGCGATCAGGGCCAGGTCGGATTCCATCTCCACGAAATCCGGGTTTACCGCACGGTGGATCCCGGCGATGATCTGCTGTTCCTTTTCTTCAAATTCATCCTGGTGCACATAGACCGTCATGGTATCGATGCCGGATGGAACATGCTCGAAGCTTACTCCATTGTCCTCAAATACCTGGAGCACCTTGCGGCCAAAGCCGATCTCGCTGTTCATCATGGATTTTTCGATGTTAATGGAACAGAAGCCTTTTTTTCCTGCGATCCCGGTGATCACATATTTCGGCTTTTTGCAGGTGCTTTCCACGATAAAGGTTCCTTTGTCCTGGGGACGGTTGGTATTGCGGATATTGATGGGGATCCCTTCTTTTCTTACCGGGAAAATGGCTTCTTCATGAAGCACGGTAGCTCCCATGTAGGAAAGCTCCCGCAGTTCCCGGTAGGTAATGGTCTCGATGGTGGCGGGATTCTCTACGATACGGGGATCGGTCACCAGAAATCCGGACACATCCGTCCAGTTTTCATACATGTCGGCTTTAATGGCTCTTGCCACAAGAGAACCTGTCACATCGGAGCCTCCTCTGGAAAAGGTCTTTACCGTGCCGTCCTCAAAGGCGCCGTAAAATCCCGGGATGACCGCACGCTCGCAGGTGGAAAGGCGCTGGGAGAGAAGGCTGTTTGTCTCTTCCGCATCAAAGCTGCCGTCCTTGTCAAAGCGGATCACCGCCGCCGCGTCGATAAACTCGTATCCCAGATAGCAGGCCATGATCTTTCCATTTAAAAATTCTCCTCTGGAAGCCGCATAATCCACGCCCGCTTTTTCTTTAAAGTCTTTCTCGATCTGCTGGAATTCCTCCTCCAGGGACAGATCCAGATCCAGCCCTCTGATGATCTCATAATACCGGTCTTTGATGGCGCCAAGCTGGTTTTTAAAATCACTGCCTTTTTCTGCCGCCTCATAGCAGGCGTAAAGCATATCTGTGACCTTGATGTCAGAAGAAAAACGCTTTCCCGGTGCGGAGGGCACTACATAGCGCCTGCTTTCCTCGCTTCTGATGATGTCCCCTACTTTTTTAAACTGCTCTGCACTTGCCAGAGAGCTTCCGCCGAACTTTACTACTTTTTTCATAATCTTGCTCCTCATACTTTACTTTTTCTCTTTATCTCAATAAAATCTGTTTTTTATTTTATTGAATAATGTATGATTTTGCAAGCATTTTCTTTATGTTTCTCTCAAAAGCTCGGATGGAGCCGGTACGCAGGGCTTCTTTTTAAGATCCGGTGCAATACTGCCGAAGGATCCCCTCCAGTGCGGCGGCGCTGCTGGTATGGCACCGGCACACGGGAATGGATTTCCTCTTTGCCTCCTCCACCGCACAGTTTACCATCTTATGAGATACTGTGCTGGTAAACAGGATCAGCAGATCCGGAAGACCGATCTTCTTTTTCATCGCGCCCTTTTCCTTGGCGAATATCTTCGCTTTGCACCCATAGCCTTTACAGATATCCTCATACTGACATACCATTCTTTCATTCCCGCCTACGATCACAATACTCATAGCTTCACCTCTCCTTGTTTGATTTTATATTAGTTAGTTTTGATTAACTTATAAACAAAATACCATATCCTCGCTTATTTGTCAAAAAGAATTATTCTCAATAAAAAAAGTGCCCTTAAAGGACACTTTTCAGCATTTTCCATCCGATCAACGCCGCGATCCCTTCCGCCGCCGTGAAAGTGATCCAGATCCCCATGGCGCCCATGGTCCTGGAAAGCAGCCAGCCCAGAGGAAGAATGATCACAAACTGACGGAGCAGGGAGATCAGAAGTGAATTTTTCCCTTTTCCCATCGCCTCAAAAACTCCTGCACAGACAATCCCTGCAGTGGAAAGGATAAAGCTGATACCGATCACCCGGAAAGCAGGGATCCCATACCGCATCAGATCTGCATCCGCGTCAAAGATGCTCAGAAGGACTCCGGGGATGCCTATGGATCCCATCGTCCCCACCGCCATGATCAGCGCCACGATCTTCATACTGTAAGACACGCACTGGCGGACCCTCCTATGATCCCCCGCGCCGTAATTAAAGCCGATGATAGGGCGCATTCCCTGCACCACCCCGTTGGCCGGCATATTCACAAAGGTCTGCAGCTTATAGAACAGTCCAAAGACCGCCACATAAATCTTATCGATCTGCGTAAGGATCCCGTTCAGTACAGCCACCAGCAGGGAGGGCATGGCCAGCATCAGGCTGGAAGGGACGCCCACCGAATAGATCCTTTTTATCAGCAGGGCATCCGGTCTCATATATCTGGGATGGATCTCCACGCCAATGTTTTTTCGTATGCAGATGACCACGTACAAAAGAAAGCTGCCGATCTGCCCGATCACCGTAGCAATGGCCGCTCCCATTACTCCCATAGCCGGAAAGCCGAACCAGCCGAAGATAAGGACCGGATCCAGAACGATATTGATGATGCACCCGCTGGCCATCAGAAACATGGTGGTTTTCATCTTTCCCAGGCCCTGGAAGATCTTTTCCAGGCACATGGACAAAAGCTGGCCGAAGGAAGCGCACATCACCACATAAGTATAGTCACAGGCCCACCGAAAGGTGTCCGGGTCGTTTGTAAACATCCTGAGAAATGGCTTCGTCACCACAAGCCCTGCCAGGGCAAACAGGACACAGTGCACCGTCACCAGGGCGATCCCCAGAGACGCCGCCTTATTTGCCATTTCCTGGTCTTTTGCCCCGATGCTCATAGAGATCACGGAGCCTACGCCAATGCCCATCCCCACGCCCAGGGACATGGAAATATTCTGGAGGGGATAGGCCAGCGAAACTGCCGTGATGGCTTCGGTCCCCAGTCTCGCCACCCACATGCTGTCCACGATATTATAAAGGGCCTGGATAAACATAGATAAAACCACAGGCATAGACATAGAAAGCAGCAGCGGGAGCATTGGCCTTTCCGCCATTGGATTTTCTGTCTTTGTCATACTTTGTCCTCCTCTTATCAACAAAAAAACCTCCCCGCCTGTTTTGATGCGGGAAGGCTTGCATATCATGCGCTATGAAACTTTTTTTATTCTACCTGATAAGAAAAGAAATTTCAACTGTTTTTTTCCTGTTTTTGAAACTCCGTCACCTCGCATACCTGCAGGGTATCCCCCTCCACCTGAAAATGGATATCCTTGTCCCCAAAGGCAAGGCCGTATTTCCTTCCGGGATCCTTCTGGTAGCCGGGACGGGGATCATTGGCAAGCACCTTTAAAAGAGACTCCCTCTTCTCCGGCGGGATCTGTTCAAGGAGCTCCCGGGGGAAGACCACCTGCAGTTCATGATCTTTTATCCCTTCCGTAAAGCCTCCCAGGGCGTCCGGATGGGCGTCCGACAGAAGGTATGGCTTGATATCATAGATGGGCGTCTGATCCATCAGATCCGCACCCTGAACATGAAGGATGGGACCCAGCGTGGGATGAAATTCTATGTTTTCCAGCTTTACCGATGACAACCCGATGGCATTGGGACGGAAAGGAGATCGGGTGGCAAACACGCCTTTTCTTATATTTCCCCCCAGCCGGGGCGGCCGCACCATAGGCGACCATTCCTCTCTGACCGCCTGGGAAAAGCCCCATATCAGCCAGATATGGCTGTATTCCTCCAGTCCCCTGAATGCGTCTCTGTTCCGATAAGGCGGCTCAAAAACGATCCGTGCCTTCAGTTCCGGGATCCTGCCGCTCTGATGAGGGATCCCGAATTTTGTAGGGAAATCATTGTGGATCCGGGCGATCACCTTCAGGCATTGTCCTTTCTCACACGCTCCCGGTCTTTTTTCCTTATTCTCCTCTTTGTCCATCTTCTCTGTCCCACTCCTTGCGCGATATTCCGTCTTTGTGCTTCAGCAAAAAACGTTTTTGATATTTTAGCCTTCCGTATGCCAGGATCCTCTTTAAATAAACCGCGTCGTAGATCCCTCCTGCCGCGCCCACCAGGGGGATCCCCTGAAGGAATTTCATATAAAGCAGTTCACCGGAAAGAGCCTGCGCCGTTTTCCTTATCTCACACTCCCGGTCATACCCATCGGGCAGCGTTTCCAGAGAAAGAAACCGGTCTGTCTCCTCCTGTATTTCCGAAAGCTGCTTCCCATAGGATAAGGCGCCGCGTATAAGAAGCAGGATAAAATAGCGGTCCTCCTCCGTCTCATAAGAAAATCCATAGTGCAGAGCCAGCTCATAAATACTTTTCAGGATCATGCCCGTAAAAAGCGGAATGTCCGGCAGGCCGATGCCCAGCACCCCAAGGCCGATCCCTTCCACACCGGAAAGGAGAAGGTTTTTCTGGCCGGAGGTTCCTGCTTTCCGGGAAAACCTGCGCAGGGATCTCCTGTCCTCACGCACAGACGCCGCATAGATATCTACCTGATAAGCCTTTTTCAGTTCCTCCTTCCGATAGGTCTTTTCAATGATCCCCAGCCCCTTATCGAAAATAAGTCCAAAGGCTTTTGAAAAAGCCGCATCCAGTCTCCCTTGCAGCGTCTCCGGTATTTTTTCCTCCAGAAAACGGTTCAGGGCAGATTCCTTTTTTCTGTCTCTCTGTTCCAGATATTTCTGTTCTTTTTTTACCAGAAGCTCCCATTCCTTTTCCCATGGCGTCTTCTTCTGAGCTCTTCCCATTAATACACCTCCGCTCCAAAAGGCATCAGCGCCAGCTTTGCCAGCTTAAAATGCTGCATGCCAAAAGGGATCCCTATGACTGTCACACAAAGGAATGCCCCGCACACCACGTGCTCCAGGGCCAGGGGAAGTCCAGACAGGATCAGCCAGACCAGATTCAGCAAAAAAGAACCCGCGCCGCCTCCATATTGCACTTCCTTCCCAAATGGAAAAAAAGTCAGGCCGGCGATCTTAAAGCACTGCATCCCCACCGGGATCCCCACAACAGTGATGCACCACAGGCATCCTGCCAGGCACCAGCTCAGCCCGCCCAGCAGCCCGCCGAACAGAAACCACAAAACATTTCCCAGACATCCCATATCCGCATCCTCCTGCTTCTATACTCTCATAATGCCAGTATAGCTTTCCCTGCTGCTTTTTCTGTAAAACTCTTTTTCTGATGATCTTTTATTTCCGCACGCCTTCCATGGTCTGGCTGATGATGTCGTGCATGATCTCTTCGCTGAGCTGTCCGGTCACATAGCCAAAGAGATTTCCGTCTCTGTCGATCATGAAGGTGGTGGGATAAGAATAAATCCCATACTGGGTAAATAAGCTGGCGTCCGTATCCATGAGCACCGGATACGTGTACCCGTTTTCCTCCAGAAATTCTGTGATCTCTTCTTCCGAGCCTTCGTTTCCGTAGTTGGGCGCCGCCACACCCAAAACGATCAGGGCGTCCTCCCCTTCCTGATCATAAGTCTCATAGATCTTCTGGATATCCGGCATTTCCGCCTTGCAGGGAGGACACCAGGTAGCCCAGAAATTCAGGAAAATCGTTTTTCCTTTATAATCCGCCAGCGAGTGGGTTTCCCCGTATTGATCCTTCAGCGTAAAATCAATGGCCGGAACAGGCGTCGGCGTGGGAGTAAGGGCATCCGTCAACACGGTATCTGTCTGTGATGTATCTGCCGTTTCCGTTTTTTCTGCAGATGCATCCGGTTCTTCCTCTCCGGAAGCGGCCTTGTTCTCATCCGCGTCTTCTGCAGAATCAGTGTCTTCCCCGCCGGTTTCCTCTTTTTCCGTTTCCTCCTGGGAGACGGCCGAAATGTCCGACAGATATCCGGTTACTGCGTTCATCTTTCCTGTGATCATCAGGATACCCATGACCACCATCAGAATACCGCCAATCTTCACTGTATACTTCACCACGTTCATATGGTTTTTGAAAAATTCCAGCAAGGTGGTGGTAAACAGACCCACCGCCAGGAAAGGAAGGACAAATCCCAGCGTATAAACTCCGATCAGAACAAAACCTGCCATCTGTGTCTGGGCAGACGCCGCCATGATCAGCACACTGGCAAGGGCCGGTCCCACACAGGGGGTCCAGGCAAAGCTGAAGGTAAATCCCATGATCAGTGCCGTCACCGGAGACATGGCAAGGGTATTCAGCCGGAAGGGAAGCCGCCGTTCTTTTTCGAGAGCGTCCTTTTTTCCGAATATCCCGATCTGATAAAGACCAAAGACTGCTACCAGCACGCCTCCGATCCTGGCGAACAACAAATGGTTTTTATTAAAAAAGCTTCCCAGAGCGGACACGCCCAGTCCCAGGATAAAAAAGGCAAAGCTGACGCCCAGGACAAAAAACACTGTATGCAGCATCACCTTGCTTTTCTTGTAATGAATCCTCCCGTCTTCCCCCCGCTGTGCCGTCCCTCCGGAAAGATATCCGATGTACAGGGGGATCAGCGGCAGCACGCAGGGCGAAAAAAAGCTTAAAAGTCCCTGTACGAATACGGTCAGCACCGAAATATCAATGTCTAATGAAAAGCCCATTCCTACTCTCCTTTACGATCGTTATTTTTTTCTTTCTTCCAGCTTTTTCTTTACAGAAGGATACCGTTCCAGATCCGTATGGGGGATGGCCTGGGCGGCCACCATCATATGAAGAAAATCTTCCACCGCACCAAACTGGATATAGACCATTTTCTCCAGGATCTCGTCGATCTCAGCCAGAACCTGCCGGTCCAGAAGCAGTTTCCCCGCACCATCCAGAGAAGCGTTTCCCGCGCTTATGAGCCGTTCTCTTTCCATATCCGGGTACATGCCGATGGTGACCGCCGCTTCTTTATCTACATGCTTTCCAAAAGCCCCTGCCACATAAAATCCGGATACTTCCTTAAGGGAGATACCTGACTCCCGGAACATATATTCCACCATGGTGCTGGCCGCGGCTTTGGTCTTGATGAATTCGTCCAGATCCTCCTGCCAGAAATATAATCCATGGGCATATTCTACCCGAAAGCTCCCTTCCTGTTCTGTGATAAGGTCACTTTGCTCCGGCTGAAATTTTCCCAGGATATTGATCCAGCCGTTTAAAAAAAGTTCCGCGATCAGTTCAATGATCCCGGAGCCGCAGATGCCTTTCGCCTCTTTTTCTCCGATCACATGGCAGAGGATCTTTCCTTCCCGGATCTTCACCCGGTCCACGGCGCCTTCGCAGGCACGCATCCCGGTACGCACCGAACCGCCTTCCAGCGCAGGGCCTGCCGCTCCGGCTCCGCAGATCAAAAAGTCCCTGTTTCCGATCACCAGTTCCCCGTTGGTTCCAATGTCAAAAAACACCTGGATCTCCTCCCGTTTATGGATCTCCACGGCCACCAGGCCGCTTAAAATGTCTCCGCCCAGGTAATTGGATTTTCCAGGATAGCAGTATACAAAGCCTGAAATGGGGATCCCCAGTTCCCTTCCCGGTAAAAAGCCCGGCCGGTCTGCCCGCACCGCATAAGGGGTAGAAAACACACAGAAGGCGTCCATATCCAGAAGGAAATGGATCATGGCCGTGTTTCCGGCCGTTACCATCTGGATGCACTGTTCCGGTCCGATCCCCGTCTTCTCTTCTATTTCTTTCAGATCATCCAGAATCGTATCTATGACCGCATCTTTCAGTTCCTTCCGTTTTTGAGGATCATCCTTGCAGTAAAAGATCCTGGTAAGGATGTCGGTACCGTAGGGGATCTGTCTGCTGTAGTTACCGGCTTCCCAGAGACATTCCCCGGTTTCACAGTTCCACAGCCGCGCCACCACAGTAGTGCTCCCGATATCCACCGCATATCCGTAATGGGCCGTCCGGGTGTCTCCCGGCTCTATATCCGTCAGGATCCACTGTATCCCATCCCACGCAAGAGATACGGTCAGTTTCCATTGCGCTTCTTCACAGAGGGGATATAATTTTCCCATCACCCTCAGGGTCATGCGTCCTTCTATCCCCATCCCTTCCAGTCCATCCAGGATCCGCTGCTGGGAGGAGCGGCTGTCCTCCTCTGAAGGCCCGGAAAGCTCCAGATAAATTTTTCTGCTGATCCCTTCCATCTTTTCCTCCTTCCTGCTGCAGGCACTGTTCCCTTTATTCATCCCATCCCTCATAGAAACGGATATTCACGGAAATGTTCCTTACGATGTCTCCTTCCTTAAGGTCCATATCGCTGTGGTCGGAAATCGGCGGCAGCTCTCCTTCCTCCTCCAGTTCCACAGAGATCCAGTTGTATGCCGCTTCATTTGCCGCCTCGATGGCATCGTCCAGGGTTTCTCCTTTTGCATAACAGTCTTCCAGATCCGGAAAATAACCGGCGAAGGTCCCGTCCTCAGTTTTATGAAATACTGCCGGATATATAAATTTCATTGCTCCTGCACTCCTTTTTTGTTTTATTGATAAAAGGACACTTTTCCATGTCCCGCACTGTGGCTATTATAAAATATTATAGACCGGATGACAATGAAAAACAGCCGCTTTCCATTAAAAAACAGAAAACGGCTGCCTCGTATTTTCTTTCGGGATCACAGTCTTGCAACGCCGGTCTTTCTTGCCGCCTCGGCTACTGCCTTGGAAACGGCCTCAACCACACGTTTGTCGAAAGGATTCGGGATGATATAATCTGCGTTCAGATCTTTTTCATCGATCAGTCCTGCAATGGCATATGCAGCGGCGATCTTCATCTCGTCATTGATATCCTTTGCACGGACATCCAGCGTTCCGCGGAAGATTCCCGGGAATGCCAGCACGTTGTTGATCTGATTCGGGAAGTCGCTTCTTCCTGTACCAACTACAGCGGCTCCTGCTGCCTTTGCCTCGTCCGGCATGATCTCCGGAACAGGATTTGCCATGGTGAACAGAATCGGCTTTTCTGCCATGGTCTTGACCATTTCCGGGGTAACGGTTCCCGGTGCGGATACACCGATAAATACGTCTGCGCCCTTGATCACATCTGCAAGAGAGCCCTGTTTCTTGTCCAGATTGGAGATCTTGGCCATTTCCATTTTCTCTTTATTCAGGCCTTCTCTGCCTTCATAGATCGCGCCCTTTCTGTCGCACATGATCACTTCTTTCAGTCCCAGCTTTACAAGAAGCTTGATGATGGCGATGCCTGCTGCGCCGGCTCCGGAGGTGACTACTCTTACATCAGAGATCTTCTTTCCGGTAACCTTTAAAGCATTGATCAGGGCAGCGGCGGTAACTACTGCGGTTCCATGCTGGTCGTCATGGAAGATGGGGATGTCGCAGATCTCTTTTAATTTTTTCTCGATCTCAAAGCATCTCGGCGCGGAGATATCCTCCAGGTTTACGCCGCCGAAGCTTCCTGCCAGCATAGCCACTGTGTGGACGATCTCGTCCACATCCTTGCTGCGCACACAGAGCGGGAACGCGTCCACATCTGCGAATTCTTTGAAAAGGACACACTTTCCTTCCATAACAGGCATGCCGGCTTCCGGTCCGATGTCTCCAAGGCCAAGGACAGCCGTACCGTCTGTGATAACGGCTACCATATTTCCACGGCGTGTATATTTATAAGACAGATCCACATCTTTGGAGATCGCCAGGCAGGGTTCTGCTACGCCGGGGGTATAGGCAACCGCCAGGTCTTCCGGAGTCTCTACTTTCGCACGGCTTACCACTTCGATCTTTCCGCGCCATTCCTCATGCTGCTTTAAGGCAAATTCTTTCTTGTCCATTTCTTATATCCTCCTATGCATTTTTAACACTTTTCATAAATTCCTTCAGGATCTTCACAGAATTTTCCATAGCTGCTTTTTCTTCCTCATTCATGGAAACCATGAAGGTCTTTTCGATACCGTCCCAGCCAATGCGGCAGGGAAGGGATACCGGCACGCCGGCCCACTCGCCGAAGCGCTCGCCCAGCACATGGCATACCGGGATGATAGCACGGTCGTCTCTCATGATCGCTTCAATGATATTGGAGACTGCCATGGCGATCCCGTAGAACGTAGCGCCTTTCAGCTTGATGACCTCTGCGCCGCCGTCTCTTGTACGCCGGGCCACTTCTTCTTTATCCAGCGTGATACCGGCCTGACTGCAGTAGTCGTCCAGCAGGAAACCGCCGATATTTGCGGAGCTGAAAACAGGCACCTGGCTGTCTCCATGCTCGCCCACAACATAGGCATTGACATCTTCGATATTGACTTTCAGTTTTTCACTGAGAAGATAGCGCAGACGCGCTGTATCCAGAGAGGTACCGCTTCCGATCACACGCTTCGGAGAAAGCTCGGAGGTCTCCAGCACTGCGGCGGTGGTGATATCCGCCGGATTGGAAACCACCAGGATCAGCGGATTTGACGCATACTCCATGATATTTTCCGTAATACTCTTAACGATACCCACATTGATCTTTGCCAGATCCAGTCTGGACTGTCCGGGCTTCCTGGCCACGCCTGCGGTGATGATGATCACCCTGGCATCCCTGCACTCCTCGTAACCGCCCTGCTTTACATTAACATCCTTGAAAAAGCTTGTTCCGTGGGCAATATCAAGAGCAGCTCCCTTTGCCCTGTTTTCGTTTACGTCGATCAGCACGATATCGTTTGCCTGCATGCGGACCATCAGGGTATAGGCAATGGCTTCTCCTACATTGCCGGCGCCGATCACAACAATTTTGTCTCTGCGTGTCATAATTTTACCTCTCAATTACATAATATTAAATAACAAAATTCTTTGCCATTGTAAAGTATTATACACCATAGCACTGGTTTTCGTAAACATAAAAATATTTTGATTTTTTCTGTCAGCAGAACCTTTTATCAGTCTTTTGTGATCTTGATCACAGCCTTTACAATGTCCGCTTTATTATGAACGCTGTGATCCATGGCCTCCTGTGCCTGGTCAAGAGTGAAGATATCGGTCACGATACCCTTCAGATTTACTTTTCCTTTGGCAACCGCGTCGATAGCCAGAGGATAAATGTTGCGGTAACGGAATACGGTCTTAAAGGTCAGCTCCTTATCCAGGGCCAGACTCATAGGAAGGGTCA
Source organism: Candidatus Blautia faecigallinarum (assembly GCA_019116385.1). GTDB lineage: Bacteria > Bacillota > Clostridia > Lachnospirales > Lachnospiraceae > Blautia_A > Blautia_A faecigallinarum. The sequence goes on from DXBU01000109.1 coordinate 12,694, forward strand.
TCTCCCCGCTCTTGCTGTAGCCTACCAGAACAATGTTGGAGCCTTTTCTTGCTATCTGGATGGCCTGTCTGGTGGTGATCTCCGTGCCTGCCGTTTCGATCACAAGATCCGCGCCTCTTCCGCCTGTCAGCTCCTGCACTCTGGCGATCACGTCCTCTTTTGCCCCGTTGATCACTGCTGTAGCGCCCAGCTCCAGGGCCTTATCCAGACGTTTGTCCATAATATCCACCACATAGACTTCGGACACCCCTCTTGCTTTTAAAGCCATCATAGATACCAGGCCGATACAACCGCTTCCCATGACAACCGCTTTCTGTCCCAGATGAGCGTCTCCCTGGATCGCTGCATGGAAGCCCACTGCCAGCGGCTCGATCAAAGCGCCTTCCAGGGTGCTTACATTATCGGGAAGCTTAAAGCACAGATCCGCCTCATGGGCTACATACTCCTGGAAAACGCCGTCTACCGGCGGAGTAGCAAAAAAGATCACATCCGGACAAAGATTATATTTTCCTTCCTTGCAGAACTCACAGTGGCCGCAGGTCTTTCCCGGTTCCAGGGCAACGCGGTCGCCCACCTTCAGATGGGTAACATTCTTTCCCACTTCTACTACCACGCCTCCAGGCTCATGTCCCAGTACAAAAGGCGGATTTACCACATAATCTCCGATAGCTCCGGACTCGTAATAATGAAGGTCGCTTCCGCAGATCCCCACATATTCCAGCTTCACCAGAACCTCATCGTCCTTGGGTACAGGGATCTCTCTTTCTGTAAAACCGATCTTTCCGATCCCTTCCATAACCGCAACTTTCATCTTGCCTTCCATTTTCGTTCCTCCTTTTTATAAAACTTTTATAAAATATTTTATCAAAGTAACTCTATTATTGCACCGGCGCCGGAAAAAGTCAATAAAGATTCCGGGGATTTTCCCGGTAAAAACAGGCTCTGCCAAAGTCACAGCCGTTCAAAAAAACCGTCGATGAAATACAGCGCCGCTCCATAGGCAGAAGCTTCCAGGCCATATTTTCCTGTGTGAAGGTATTTCGTATCCTCGTCGAAATTATTATACTGCTTTACCTTTTCTGAAAGACGGGGCATATATTCCTCCAGATAGCCGCCCACATACCCGCCAAGGATAATATCGCAGTCAAAGACCATCCGGAGGTTGGATACCGCCACGGCGACGGAGTCCAGATATTCTTCCCAGACGTTCCCGGCATGTGCATCCCCCTCCCTGAGAAGGCGGAAAAATTCCTCAAGTCCCGCTCCTGCGCTTTCTTTCAGGATACCTGCCCGGCAGTAGGCGTCCAGACAGCCTCTTTTCCCGCAGTAGCACCTGCGTCCTTCTCTTTCTATGATCATATGCCCAAACTCTGCGCTTTTCAGGTTATCCCCTTCATAAAGCCGTTCTTCCATATATACGGCGCCGCCTACTGTGTCGCTCAGAGAAAGATAGACCGCGTGGGGTCTTTTCTTTCCCAGTTCTGCCTCCGCCGCGCTGTTGGCGTCATTTTTCAGGATAAAGGGATAGCCCAGGGAGCCTCCCAGTTCCCGGAAGCTTACATTTTTTACTTTCAGCGTATGGGAGCGGAGCAAAAGAGACTTTTTCTGATCTACAATACCCGGAAGAGAAAAACCGATGCCCAGGATCTTTTCCGGAAGAAGGCCGGAACCTTCTATAAATTGAAAAATATCCTCTTTTAAAGCCTGCATATATGCCCGGTCCCTGACATACGTCCGGAAGATCCTTTTCGAAGCGGTCAGCTCTTTTCTGGTGTTTACCAGCACAAAGGTGATATGATGATTGGTAATGTCCACTCCTACCGATGCGCCTGCTTCTCTGGAAACGGACAGCGCCTTTGCCTTGCGGCCTCCCGTGGACGCGTATTCCCCCTCTTCTGTGACAACACCAAGCTCTGAAAGCTCCTTCACGTTCTGCAGGACCGTGGGCATGCTCATATGGAGGCTTTTTGCGATCTCTCCCTTAGAGGCGGTCCCCATGGCGGAAATATATCTGGCTATCCTTACCTTATTATTTGTTTTTGGATTTTTCATTCTCTTTCCTCATTATCTCAGATCATTCCCATACTTTTCAGAAGATACAGCCATCCCGTCAGTGTAAAAGCGCTGAATAAAGTGGTCATCATGACCACGCTGGAGGAGAGCACGCCCTCATGTCCCATATTCCTGGCCATTACATAGCTGCTCACTGTGGTCGCGGAGCCCAGCATGATCAGAATGGCTACAAGCTCCTCCTGGCGGAATCCAAGGCCGATCGCCGCCGGGAGAAATAATGCCTCAAAGCCCAAAAGCTTTATGGCAGCGGCTGTCAGCGCCGGTCTGGCTTTTCCAAAGGCCTTTCGAATGTCAAATGTAGCCCCCATTGCCATCAAGCCTAAAGGAGTGGCGGTACTGCCTATGCTGGAAATCGTCTTATCCAGGATCTCCGGCACAGGGAACTTAAAAAGAGACCAGAAAAGTCCTGCCAGGATCCCGATGATGATGGGATTGGTAAGGATCCCTTTCAGGGTATCCCTCCACAGCTTCCCATCCATTTTCTTTCTCTCCGGATGAAAGAAGGAAAGCACCACCACAGCCATCACATTATATAAGGGTACGCTCCCGATGATCATCAATGGAGCCATTCCGGCGTTCCCATAGATGTTCTGGATAAAGGCGATCCCCAGAAGGGCCGCGCTGCTGCGGTAAGATGCCTGGATAAATTCTCCCTGGGCGCTGCGGTCCCGCCAGAGAAAAGAGATCCCTGCCGCGATCCCGATGGAAAGAAAGGTCGCCCCGAAGCAGAACAGGACAAACTTCGGGTTCCATACCTGGGAGAAGTCCACCGTTGCCAGATCCTCAAAGAGCATCACCGGCAGAGGGACCAGAAAAACAAATTTGTTCATCCTGGAGGCAAACACCTCGTCGATCCATCCCAGCTTCCGAAAAAGGAGCCCCAGAAGCATCATCAAAAAGATCGGTATCGTTGCATTAAGACTGAAGATCAGATTTTCCATTGCCCTTTCCTCCCGGCAAGATCCGTCTTTATGGCATTCCAGATATATTTGGCCGCCAGGTCAGAGCCCTGCGGGGACGCATGGGCGCCATCTTCCGCATACATTTCCAGATCCGGATGGCTTTTTTGATAAGCCTGCCAGTTTTCTCCCACAGGCGCCAGGAGTGCGCCGGTCTCTTCTGCGATCTGCCGGTTTGCCCGGGACATGCGCTCCTGTTCCTGGGGTTCCTCTTTTCTTGCCCAGGTCATATAGATCACAGTCTTGCCTCCTGCGCTGCGGATCCACTGATCCAGCGTGCGCACGGCCTGGAAAAATTTTTCTTCCGGCCCAAAGGGATGGGAATATTCCTGAAGGACTACATAATCGTAGTTTCCGAACATAATATTGAACCGGACTTCCGGCTCTTTTACATGCTGCTCCAGGTACCAGGCGGCATGAGCCAGCATGGTCACTTCACAGGGGTATCCCTCTTCCCGGAACCTCTGGGCCACCATTTGAGGCATATCGTTAAAATACGTGTGGCTGTTTCCGATAAACAAAATCCTGAGCGGCTGTTTCTTTTCCATGTTGTACCTCCTCGTCAAAGTCCTGTCTTTTATCTGTCAGATATAAAATCATTATAAAATGCGTCTGTTAAAAAAGCAAGACAACGTGCCCGGACCTAAAACTCACCTCTTGAAAACCGTTTTCTATAGTGCTACTATAAGAATTGTCAAAGGCGGCGGATTCTTTCTGCTGTCTTTTTATCTTTTTTTAGGAGGTTGAGAACATTGACAGAAAGGACTGCCCATATCGCTGACAAAATGATCGCTTATGACTGCGGGGATCTCCGCAGGATCGAACACTTTATAAAGGTATACGGATATGCCTCCGCCATCGGGCGGCTGGAAGGCTTAAATCCCCGGGAGCTGGAAACTCTGGAGATTGCCGCATTGCTCCACGACATCGGCATCAAGGTCAGTGAAGAAAAATACCACAGCAGCGCCGGGAAATATCAGGAGCTGGAAGGTCCCGCCCAGGCCCGCCGGCTGTTGGAAGGTGTCGATACGGACCGCGAAATGACGGAGCGTATCTGCTGGCTGATCGGCCACCACCACACTTATGGCCATATTCAGGACATGGATCATCAAATCCTTGTAGAAGCAGATTTCCTGGTCAATCTGGCAGAAGACAACGCTTCAGAAAAAGCCGTGGGCCATGTGCTGCAGTCTATCTTCCGCACAAAGAGCGGGATCCGTTTTCTGAAATCACTGTGGCCCGTATAAAAATTTTCAAGAAAGGAGACGGCTCATCTGCCGTAAAAAGCTATGAAGAAAATGATACTTGTCACCTCTCCCCCTGCATGCGGGAAGACCTATATCTCGAAACAGCTTGCAAAAAATCTGAAACATGTGGTGTATCTTGACAAAGACACCCTGATTCCCCTGTCCAACCGGGTATTTGCCGCCGCCCATGAGCCGGTAAACCGCAGTTCCCGGTTCTTTGAAGAAAATATTCGGGATTACGAATATGAAACCATTGTGGATATCGGCGTGGAAGCCCTGGAATATGACGACATTGTTCTGATCAATGCTCCTTTTACCAAAGAGGTACACAATGAGGAAACACTGGAACGTTTCCGGACAAAACTCCGGACAAAAGGGGCGAAGCTTGTGATCATCTGGGTGGTGACAGACCCGGAAGTCTGCCATCAGAGAATGATCGCACGGAATTCTGATCGGGATACCTGGAAGCTGGAACACTGGAATGAATATATCAAAACCGTTGACTTTTCCATCCCGGAACCCCTGGAACGTCTGGACGCCGGTCATGACCTGATCCTGTTTCACAATTCCTCCGATGGGGAATTTGAAAAATCCATGCAGAGGATTCTGCCACAATTGGAAAAAGACAACTATAGCGATAAGATTTTTGAAGATATCTGAAAAGAATGGATCGCGCCAAAAACGAATAAGATTGTGCTAATTAAGGGAGGCTTGCTTATGTGCTGCAGAAAAATTGAAATGGACGATACAAGGCAACAGCGTTTTGGCTATCCGGAAGGAGGTCTTCCTGTGCCGCGCATCTGCAATGCACTGAATGATTTTTCTAACGGTACAGTGGAGTGCCACTGGCATCCGGAATTTCAGTTTGGGCTGGTGCTCAAGGGAGAACTGGAATATCTTCTGTACCGCAACCCGGCTTCTAAAATAAAAAGAAGTCTGACAGCCGGGGACGGCTTTTTTATCAACTCCCGTGTGCTTCATAGTTACAGCCAGTTACGGAACGGGGCCGAGATCTTTATTTTTTCCATTGCCCCGAGCTTTTTCTCCGCTTCTACTGTGTTTGGAAATATTTACCAGAAAACCGTGCTGCCAGTTCTTCACTCCCCGGTCTTTGGCTTTTTCTTTGACCATAATAAGGAAAGACATCAGGCGTTTCTGGAACTCCTTCATGGATTTTATAAACTTGACCCGAAGAGTGCGGACTATGAACTTCACGGGCTTGAACTGATCTGCCGAATCTGGCGCACACTGTTCCATGAGCTTTCCCTGCTCAAAGGCACGCCTCCGCTTAAGCGGCTGTCACCTGCCAGGGAATATCGTATGAAACAAATGCTGGATTTTATCCACAACCATTATCCGGAACCTGTTACAGTAGAGATGAACGCCCGCTCCGCCAGCACGAACAAGCGGGAATGCTTCCGCTGCTTCCGCTCCTCCATCTCCCAGACGCCAATCGAATATCTCAACCGATACCGCCTCTCTGTTGCTGCCTATCTTCTGATCAGTACCACGCAGAATCTTGCTTCCATCTGCGAACAGTGTGGATTCAATAATGTCAGCTACTTTGGCAAGCTGTTCCGGCAGAATTACGGCACTTCTCCCAGCCATTATCGGATTATGGCACGATAATTACATATCTGTCCGTATTCTTTTAGTAAAATTTGGCAGATATTTACGTTATAGTATATAATTTTTCTGCAAAATCACGTTTTTGTCAAATTTATATTGACACTTATAAATATCAGTGCTATTTTTACCTCAGAACTAAGGGAAAGATATAAATGACATCTATGAATGACTTAACTTTCTTATATCTTTTCTCTTATGTTCCATGACAGCTGTCTCTTTATTTTTTCATTATCGGTGTTTTATATCTGTTTTGAAAGGAGATATGACTTATGATGATGCCACGTGTGTGGGGTGAAAATTTATTTGATGACTGGATGGATTTTCCTTTTGAAATGTTCGGCAAAGGAAAGAATCCTCTTTATGGAAAGCACGCCAAAAACATGATGAAGACAGACGTACGGGAAACAGATTCTTCCTATGAACTGGATATAGACCTTCCCGGTTTTAAGAAGGATGAGATTTCCGCTGTATTGGAGGATGGATATCTGACTGTGTCCGCCGCCAAAGGTCTGGATAAAGACAAAAAAGACAAAAAGGGAAACTATATCCGTAAGGAACGATATGCCGGCGCTATGAGCCGCAGTTTCTTTGTAGGTGACGCTGTTTCTCAGGACGAGGTCAAAGCCAAATATGAAAATGGTATCCTGAAGCTTTCCATTCCGAAAAAGGCTGAAAAGGAAGCTGTAGAAAGTAAAAATAAAATCACAATAGAGGGATAAATCTAACTAAGCCCGCCGAAAGGCGGGCTTAGTTGTTTATGCTATATAGTTACTCTGCAGTGCATCTCCCATTTTTATAATATGAGTTGCCCAACAAATGGACATGAGACACAGATTGCTCTGCACTTCGTGCTCCCGCAATCCCTTTTGTCGCTTGTCTCATAATATATCAATATACTCGCCGGCCAGCGCCTTGTTCATGCTCCGCACCGCGCAGAATTTTCCGCACATGCTGCAGGTATCGCTGTGGTCGTCCTCCGGGCTTCTGCTGTCCCGGATGGCCCTGGCAGTCTCCGGATCCATAGCACAGGCAAACTGCTCATCCCAGTCCAGCTTCCTTCTGGCATCCGCCATCCGGTCGTCGATATCCCGTGCTCCCGGAATCCCCTTGGCAATATCCGCCGCATGGGCCGCGATCTTGGAGGCGATGATCCCCTGCTTTACGTCCTCTACATTGGGCAGGGCCAGATGCTCCGCCGGCGTCACATAGCAAAGGAACGCGGCGCCGCTCATAGCCGCAACTGCACCGCCGATGGCCGCTGTGATATGGTCGTATCCCGGAGCGATATCCGTAACGATCGGCCCCAGTACATAGAAAGGCGCGCCCATGCAGATGCTCTTCTGCACTTCCATATTTGCCGCCACCTGATCCAGCGGCACATGGCCCGGTCCTTCCACCATTACCTGTACATTATGCGCCCAGGCCCTTTTGGTCAGCTCGCCCAGACGTACCAGCTCCTCGATCTGGCACACATCCGTGGCGTCCGCCAGACATCCCGGACGGCAGGCGTCTCCCAGAGAGATGGTCACATCATATTCCTCGCAGATATCCAGTATCTCGTCAAAATATTCATAGAAAGGATTTTCCTCTCCTGTCATGCTCATCCAGGCAAACACCAGGCTTCCGCCCCGGCTTACGATATTCATTTTTCTTTTATGCTTTTTGATCTGTTCAATGGTCTTTCTGGTGATCCCGCAGTGAAGGGTGACAAAGTCCACGCCGTCCTCTGCATGGAGGCGTACCACATCGATAAAGTCCTTTGCCGTCAAAGTAGCCAGATCCCTCTGATAATGGATCACACTGTCATAAACGGGAACGGTGCCGATCATGGCCGGACATTCCCTGGTCAGCTTCTGGCGGAAGGGCTGGGTATTTCCGTGGCTGGACAGATCCATGATGGCCTCTGCCCCCAGTTTCACCGCGCTCATCACTTTCTGCATTTCAATGTCGTAATCCTTGCAGTCCCTGGATACTCCAAGGTTTACGTTGATCTTTGTGCGCAGCATGCTGCCCACGCCCTCCGGATCCAGACAGGTATGCTTTTTGTTCGCGCAGATCGCTACCTTTCCTTCTCCCACAAGCTGCATCAGCTTTTCCACCGGCATTTTTTCTTTTTTCGCCACGGTTTCCATTTCCGGTGTCACAATCCCCTTACGGGCCGCATCCATCTGAGTGGTATACTCTCTCATCTTATCTGCCTCCATTTCTTTCTTCTATCTGAAGCATCGGAACTTTCCTGACAAAAGGCACAAAAGGAACCTTTCCCCTCATCCGGATGCCGACGCCTTCACACTTTTTGGTGATGATCAAAGTTGTGTTCATCTTTTTTCCTCTTTTCTACAACCTGACTTTTTTATAGCGACACAAGGTGGTGTCCCCAATCTGCCGCTTTTCTGACTGTTTTGTTTACTGGAAGGATTTCTTCTTACCGATCATAGCAAACTGGCTCAGTACCCCGCCCTTTTCCAGAACGGTCACAAGGATAAAAGCCAGGATACTTCCCACTACCGTAGAAACCAGGAACGGGACCACATAGACAAACAGTCCCGCAGGCTCCGCGCCCATCAGGAATTTCGCAGCCGGATATGCCGCGATCCCTCCGAGGATGCCGGTTCCCAGCGCTTCCGCCACGCAGGTAACGGAAAGACGTCTCAGGAACATATACACCAGGCCGCAGCAAAGAGCGCCTACCATACTTCCCGGAAAAGCCAGAAGGCTTCCCAGACCCATGATGTTCCTTAAAAGACTTGCGCAGAAAGCGATCCCTACGCCCCAGCCAGGTCCCAGTGTAACGGCCGCCAGTATGTTCACCATATGCTGGACAGGCGCACATTTGCTCCCTGCAACCGGAAAGCTGATCATGCTCCCCGCAACCGCCAGTGCCGTCAAAACTCCGGCCAGTACCAATTTTTTCGTTGTATCCTTCTGTTCCAAAATCATCATACCCCTTTCCCTGTTTTTACCGCATTTACCTAAATGCTGTTACAAAAAAATCCCCGGACATGGCATCTGCCCACCGTCCAGGGGAAAGGAGTTTTATGCAGAAACAGAGTCCCGCAGGCGGAACTCTGTCAATACACGATATTCATTCCTACGTTGGCATTATCCAAATCAGGTTATGGGTCGAAGCGGTACAGCTTCCTCTCAGCCGGCTTGCCGCCAGCTCCCCTTAAACTATTTTTTTGTACAGGCATCATTATATACCGGTCTTTGGTGTTTTTCAATCCCTAATTCGCATAATTTCCTATCGATCCAAAAATCCAAATTTATAAATAGTCACTCCTTTTTTTATATGCTATACTAATTTTATACCTACAGATCAGCACAGATACCGATATCGCCGCATACACTTGCTGCATTTGCACGATTTTTCATTTTAAAGGAGGAAAGTTTATGAAAAGGAAACAAGTTAAAAACATTTTCATCGCATTGGCCTTGTCTATGGCCTGCACTTTAGGATCATCTGCCCAGGTTCTGGCTGCTTCTCCAAATTTTTACAAGGGGCATCGCTACCAGGCATTTGACGATACCATGCAATGGTCCGCAGCTAAGTTAAAATGCCAACAGCGGGGCGGTCATCTGGTAACTATTACAAGTCCTGCGGAGCAAAAGTTCATCGAAAAAATGATTTCGAAGAAAAAGCGCGACATTTATTGGATCGGTTTATACAAGCAGGGTAGTACAAAGAAATGGGTAACCAATGAGAAAGTCTCTTATTTAAACATCGAAAAGGAAAATTATGGGCAGAACTATTTTGGCATATACAGCAGGGATCCAAAAGAAAGCCAGCAGGAATGGGAAGCCGGACAATGGTATGACCATGACAATATTCTAAGAAAGGACTTTTGGGATTATACTCGTACCGGTTATATTTGCGAGTGGGAAACTACACCGCTGTCTTTTGCGAAAATATCCCTGAAAAATACGGTCTTTTATTATGATGGAAAGGCAAAGAAACCTGCTGTAAAAGTAACTGTCGGCGGCAGCACACTAAAGAAAGGGCGGGACTACACGCTTTCTTATTCTTCTAATAAAAAAGTCGGCACAGCAAAAGTCACGATTACCGGAAAGGGCTCTTATACCGGATCTGTCACAAAAACCTTTAAAATTTTAAAACCTGCAATTAAATTAAGCGCCTCATCACTGACATTAAGTCCAGGAAAGTCCCGTACCATATCTGCATCGTTAAAAGGAATAAAAGGCGATGTCACATGGAGTACCAGTAATAAAAACATTGCCTCTGTCAGTCAAAAAGGTGTCGTTAAAGGGAAACGACCTGGAACTGTATATATTACAGCCCGCGTAAAAAATCTTACCGCCAAGTGCAAAGTTATCGTTAAGTAAATTGAAAATTTCTTCAGGCTGCAAAATTGAACTTCGCGGATTATTTTGAACTTT
>DXBU01000110.1 GCA_019116385.1 Candidatus Blautia faecigallinarum
TTAAAGGATAATGGCTGCATACCATAGTGATCGTCAGTTCATCCGGTGAAACTTCCAGTACATGTTCCGTTTCCGCCTGATACAAGCATGCATAACTCATCACTTTATAAAAATCATTTATGCTCAGATAATCCTCCGGGCTTTTATACTCTATGATATTATATTTCCTGAATATCTGCCCCAGGTTCTTCCGAATCAGCTCTTTCCCTTCTCCCTTCATTATAGACAAAGTCATTTCGAACTTCAATTAGAAATTTTTTGAGAACTGCTGCGATCTGCAGCGCAAAAGACAGATGAATGATCATCCATACATAAAAGAATTGTTAAAAAATCTGTTCCTGAAAATTGCTGCGAGCTGCAGCCGTGATGTCAACAATGATATTGACAAAGAATTAAATCTAAGAAAAGGATAACATATATTTCCCAATTTGTCACATTAAATTTTTATAATGCTACCGGAGTCGAAAGGTCTAGGCCCGCATGAGCTTGCTCATAGGTGGGGGAAAGACCTTGGGGGCCGTCTTGTCTGACAGCCCCCGGCAAGTCTGGCTATGTCTTTAGGATTCCCCTTCAAATATTTTTGCGATGGGAGAATCTTCCGAAAGAATAACTGTTTTATTATCCCCTGTCATGGAGTTCTTCAGGGCATCCAGGCTGCGGACAAAGGAATAAAACTCACTTCGGTCCTCCTCCCCGTATGCCTGGGCAAGGATCTTCATGTATTCCTGCTCGCCTTCCGCCTTCAGGATCTCCGCCTGCTTTTCTGCCTCTGAGATCTGGATGGCGATCTCCTTATCTGTGGTGTTCCGGATAACCTTTGCCTCAGAGCTTCCTTCTGCCGTATAGGTTGCAGCGATATTGTCTCTCTCGGAGATCATCCGCTCAAACACTGCCTCTTTATTGTCTTCCGGCAGATCCAGCCGTTTGGTTTCAAACAAGAGGACTGAGATCCCGTATTGCTCCATGTTGTCGTCAACCGCTCCCATGACCATCTCTGCCAGTTCTCCGTCGCGGCTGGTGATCACCTCATCCTGAGACATACTGCTGATCGCATTTTTCGTAGCATTGTAAACAGCGGTATTGATCCTGCTTTCCCCGCTCTCTATGGAAGAATTCAATGTCTGGGCAAACTTCAGAGGATCCTGGATCTTCCACAGCACATAGCTATCGCTGATCATGGTCTTTTTATCCCTTGTGATCACGTCGGACGGAGCCATATCGTACAATAAAGTCTCTTTGGGAAGTGCCGTGGTGCTTTCCAGAAACGGGATCCGAAAGCTGATCCCCGGCTTGTCGATCACACGCTCCACCTTTCCGAACCTGCGTACCAGCCTGTATTCGTCCTGTGCCGTTACCGTCACGGACATAGCCGCTGCTGCGAGCACCACAACGCCGGCGATGATGATAAGTGCGCTTTTCTTTTTCATCCTGTCATTCCTCCTCATTTAAGCTGTTCTCTCCGGCTGATGACGAAAGAGTTTCTTCCTCCGTGCCGGTTTCTCCGTCAAGCTGGGCAAAGGGTTCCAGCGGAAGGACCTTCTGCGTGCCGTTCCCATTGTCCACAATGATCTTCAGATCCGGAAGCACCTCTTCCATTGCCTCATAGAACATTCTCTGTTTTGTGACGTCCGGATTCTTTATGTACTCCTCATACATGGCGTTGAACCTGGCCACCTCGGCCTCAGCTTCATTGATCCGCACCTGCTTTTGGGCTTCTGCGTCCTGGATGATCTGGTCTGCCTGGGCCTCTGCCTCAGGCAGCTTTTCATTCCGGTATTTATTGGCATTATTGATCGCGGTTTCCTTTCCCTGTTTTGCGGTCTCTACCGCCTTGAATGCCTGCATGACCTCCTGTGTGGGTGGCTCGGAATCCTGTATGGAAATATTTACAAGCTGGATGCCTACGTCCTGCTCCTCCATTTTCTCCATGATCATCTCTTTGATCTTGCTCTGGATCTCGCTTTTTCCTGTGGTCAGCACATCGTCCACATTATAGCTTGCGATCACGGTCCGGATACAGCTCTGGGATATGTTTTTCAGAACATTTTCCGGTTCTCTGGAATTATATAGATATTTTACCGGCTCGGCGATCCGGTATTCCACGAAAAAGTCCACATCGATAAAATTATAGTCCGATGTGATCATGATCCCTTCGTCTTCCACCGTAGCATTGGAATCCATTTCATAGCCGATGGGAAATCCCTGAATGGTGGTATTGACCTTATCCACTTTTTGGATAAAAGGGATCTTAAAATGCAGTCCCGTTTCCGTCACGGCCTTGGGAACGCCGAATGTGGTAAGCACCGCCTGCTCCTGCTCCTGGATCTGATAGGTACAGTCCATCGCGCAGACCGCGATCACCGCTACACAGGCCGCCCCTATGACTACCCGTTTTACGTATTTTCCCGGCTTGGGCATTTTTTTGAATGGCTGCCGGAAAGATCCTCTGGTAAATTCATTAAAATCTGTCACTTTTTCCTCCTTCTCCCGGCAGCGTCTCTCCTCCATGGCAGGATGGACGTCCCGGGGATCTGTTTTATAAGAAATAAAAGAAAAGAAAAAGACTTTCATTTCAGACAAATCAATTTTGTCCCAAATAAAAGTCTTGCTGATTATCTCATATCGCGGATATCATGTCTCTGATATCGTCCTGACGCTTCATGTACCATACCCTGAAAATACAGTCTTGATCTCCAATCCTATGGCCGCTACTCCCTTTTCTTTGAGGATGATAATAGCATATCCGTTATTGGAATGCAAGTATTTTTTTTAAATTCAAAAATATTTTCTGAAAATTTCCGGTACAAAAAAAGACAGGAGGGAAATCTCCCATCCTGTCTCTGTGTTTTTTATTTGTCTCTCCAGATGATCCTGCCCTTGGACAGATCATACGGAGAAAGCTCAAGTGTCACTTTATCCCCCGGAAGGATACGAATAAAGTTCATACGCAGCTTGCCGCTGATATGCGCCAGAACAACATGCTTGTTTTCCAGCTCTACTTTAAACATTGCGTTTGGAAGCTTTTCCAACACGGTGCCTTCCACTTCGATCACATCTGATTTAGACATTTCTACCTCCTGTTTAAAACTTCGTAAGGGTCAGGATTTCCGGTTCGCCGTCCGTAATAAGAATGGTATTCTCATAGTGGGCGGATAAAGAACCATCCATAGTCACAACTGTCCACTCGTCATCCAGCCATGCCACATCTCCACGGCCCAGATTGATCATGGGCTCCACTGCCAGGGTCATTCCCGGCATCAGCTTCACGCCCCGCCTTTTCTGGGGGAAATTTGGGATCTGGGGATCCTCATGGAGATGCGTCCCGATCCCGTGGCCTACAAGGTCCCGGACGATCCCGTAATTATATTTTGCCGCATAGGCCCCGATGGCCTTGGAAATATCGTTGAGATGATTTCCGGCCTTTGCTGCTTTCAGCCCTTCAAAAAAGCACTGCTTTGTGACGTCCATCAACTGGCGCGCTTCTTTGGAAACCTCTCCTACAGCATAGGTACGAGCCGCATCAGAGTGATAACCCTTATAGATCAGCCCTGCATCGATCTTTACCAGGTCTCCTTCCTGGATGATCTTTTCTTCGGAAGGAATTCCATGGACAACCTCGTCATTCAAGCTGATACAGAAGGATCCTGGAAAACCTGCGTAATTCAAGAAATTCGGGATACAGCCAAGGGAACGGATCATCTCCTCACCGATCTTATCCAGCTCCTTTGTGCTGATGCCCGGTTTGATATAGGAAGCCAGCTCATCATGGACCTTTTCCAGAAGATGGCCCGACTCCCTCATCAGCTCTATTTCATGTTCTGACTTAATAGAAACAGACATTTTATCATTCTCCTAAGATAGCCACGATCTCCTGGAATACCTCTTCCAGATTCTTCGTACCGTCCACGGTCTTTAAAACGCCTGCCTTAGTATAATAATCGATCAGAGGCTGTGTCTGCTCATGATATACATTCAGACGTTTCTTAACGGTCTCAGGCTTGTCATCATCACGGAGTACAAGGCTCTCGCCGCATGCGTCGCAGATCCCTTCCTGCTTGGGCGCCGCATATACCACATGATAGGTAGCGCCGCATTTCAGGCAGGCACGTCTGCCGGACATACGGTTGATGATGTTTTCATCCGGTACGTTTACGTCGATGGCATAATCAATCTTACTGCCCAATTTATTCAGTGCATCTGTCAAACATTCCGCCTGGGGAATGGTTCTGGGAAAACCGTCCAATACATAGCCCTTCTGGGCATCCGGCTGCTGGATCCTGTCCACCACCAGGTCGCAGGTCAGCTCATCGGGAACAAGAAGTCCCTGATCCATATAGGTTTTTGCTTTTTTTCCAAGCTCTGTGCCGTTTTTGATGTTTGCACGGAAGATGTCTCCTGTGGAGATGTGGGGGATCCCGTACTTCTCGGCAATTTTCTTTGCCTGCGTGCCTTTTCCGGCGCCTGGCGCACCCAACATAATGATTCTCATAACTATACCCTCCATTTTTGCTTTTCTTAGTATACGCAGCCGATAAAACCCTCTTTTCGATTACGTGATACTAGCAAATCAAGGCTGCGGCGCAATGCACCGCAACCTTAATTTTTTTAGTTGTTAAGGAAGCCTTTGTAGTTGCGGACAAGCATCTGTGACTCGATCTGCTTAACCGTCTCCAGGATAACTCCTACGATAATGATGATGGATGTTCCACCGAAGGAAACATTCGCTCCGAATACACCATTAAAGAAGATCGGGATGACCGCAACGATCATAAGACCTACTACACCTATAAATATAATATAATTTAAGATTTTCGTCAAATAGTCTGCGGTAGGTTTTCCAGGACGGATACCCGGGATGAAACCACCCTGCTTCTTGATATTGTCTGATACTTCCAAGGGGTTAAAGGTAATGGAAGTATAGAAATATGCGAAGAATACGCACAATACAATATATAAGAGCAGGCCCCAGCTATAATGGATCTGACTGGGATTACACCAGTTATTCTGTGATAAACCTCTTATAATCTCGCTTCCGATCCCGGAGCCATTTGCCGCGCCCGCGAACTGTGCGATAATTCCCGGGAAAGACATAATGGAGGATGCAAAGATGATCGGGATAACACCTGCTGTATTCACCTTCAGAGGGATGTTCGTGGACTGGCCGCCCATGAGCTTTCTTCCCACCATCTTTTTGGAATACTGTACGGGTATCCTTCTCTCTGCGCCATTTAATATCAGTACAAATACAACAACCAGAAGGATGATGGCGATGATGATCACACCGGCCAGAAGTCCTTTGGCAATTGTCTTACCCTGTACAAAGTTCTCATATAAGAGCAGCATATCACTGGGGATACGGGAAACGATGTTCACAGTAAGAACGATGGAAATACCATTTCCAATACCCTTTTCTGTGATACGCTCGCCGATCCACATCAGCATAGCAGATCCGGCAGTCAGGCACACAACAACAACGATCGCCTTAAATACTGTCATGTCCGGGATCAGGCCCTGACGTCCAAAGCCGATAGACATAGCTACAGACTGGAACAGCGCAAGGCCAACCGTCACATAACGGGTAATCGCTGTGATCTTCTTTCGTCCTTCCTCACCGTCTCTGTGCATTTCTTCCAAAGCGGGGATCGCAATGGTAAGAAGCTGCATGATAATAGAAGAAGTAATGTATGGAGTAATGTTCAGCGCAAAGATCGACATCTCCGTGAAGGATCCGCCGGTAAACGCATCAAACAGGTTGAATGCGTCGCCGGCATTGCTCTCAAACCACTGCTTAAAAAAGTCGCTGTCGACACCTGGTACCGGAAGCTGGGAGCCTACGCGGATCACAAGGATCATCCACAGGACATACAGCAGTTTGCGTCTCATTTCTTTTACTCTAAAGACATTTTTAAGAGTCTCAAACATTAAATCACCTCTACTGTACCACCCGCAGCTTCAATTTTTGCCTTTGCACTTTCGCTGACAGCGTTTACTTTTACATTCAGTTTCTTTGTCAGCTCACCGTTTCCAAGAATCTTAACGCCGTCTCCGGCCTTGGAAATCGCGCGGCTTTCCAGTAAGCTCTCAACGTTTACTTCTGCGCCGTCCTCAAAACGGTTCAGAACGTCAACGTTAATCGCGATGATCTCTTTAGAATTTCTGTTTGTGAAACCTCTCTTAGGCAGACGTCTGTATAATGGCATCTGACCGCCTTCAAATCCTGGTTTCTTACGTCCGGAACGAGCTAACTGTCCTTTATGTCCTTTACCGGCAGTTTTGCCGTTGCCTGAGCCGTGTCCACGTCCTCTTCTGAAATTATCGCTGTGCTTAGAACCTTCTGCTGGTCTTAAGTTTGATAAATCCATGTTTGGCACCTCCTTTTATCATTCAATGTTTCAATCTGATTTCTTGTCTTAAGGGGAAAAAGCTTACGCTTCTTCCACCTTTACCAGGTGCTGTACCTGTTTGATCATACCTCTGGTTGCCGCATTATCCGGCAGTTCCACTGTCTTGTGCATTTTGGTAAGACCCATAGCAACGACAGTCTTTTTGTGCTTCGGAACCGCGCCAATCGGAGATTTTACCAATGTAACTTTCAATGTGTTTGCCATGATGGTTTTCCTCCTTACGCCAGGATCTCGTCTACAGATTTTCCGCGAAGCTTTGCAACTTCTTCTGGTGTTTTCAGTTTGCTTAAGCCTTCGATAGTTGCAAGAACAACATTCTGCTTATTTCTGGAACCCATACATTTTGTACGGATGTTCTTAATACCTGCAAGCTCGATCACCGCACGAGCCGGACCGCCGGCGATAACACCGGTACCTTCCGGAGCACGCTTTAAGAGCATTTCTGCGCTTCCGAATTTACCGACAAAGTCATGTGTGATGGAGTTGTTCTCATCTCTTGCCACTGTAACCAGCTTTTTCATCGCATCCTCTTTTCCTTTGCGGATCGCTTCCGGAATTTCGGCTGCCTTTCCAAGCCCTGCACCAACGTGTCCGTTTCCGTCACCTACAACAACTAAAGCTGAAAAACGGAAGTTACGACCACCTTTAACAACCTTGGTAACACGCTTGATTGATACTACTTTATCTTCTAATTCTAACTGGCTAGCATCAATAAGATTATGTTTCATGTGTTCTTCTCCTCCCTTTCTTAGAATTTCAGCCCAGCTTCTCTTGCTGCGTCTGCTAATGCTTTTACTTTACCGTGGTAAATATAACCGCCTCTGTCAAAGACAACCTTTTCGATACCTGCTTCTACAGCTTTCTTGCCGATCACTGTTCCCAGATATTCTGCTGCCTTTACATCGTTGGTATGCTCTAATTCTGCTTTTACATCTTTCTGAAGAGTAGAAGCGGATACTAAAGTCTTTCCAACTGTGTCATCAATGATCTGTGCATACATATGCTTATTGGAACGGAATACTGCAAGACGCGGTACAGCAGCAGTGCCGTTTAAGTGATGACGGATTCTTCTATGTTTATTCTGGCGAATTTCCGCTCTGGATACTTTCTTAATCATGTTCTCACCCTCCCTGCTTATTTCTTACCAGTCTTACCAACTTTGCGTCTGATAACCTCATCAGCATACTTGATACCTTTGCCCTTATATGGCTCCGGTCTTCTCTTATCTCTGATCTCAGCCGCATACTGACCAACTTTTTCTTTGCTGATACCGGATACGATGATCTTGTTGCCGTCTACTTTAGACTCAAGACCTTCCGGATCTTCCATCTCTACCGGGTGAGAGTAACCCAGGTTAAGAACAAGTTTCTTACCCTGTTTTGCAGCTCTATATCCTACACCGTTTACCTCAAGGGTCTTTGTGTATCCCTCGCTTACGCCTACTACCATATTGTGGAGAAGGCTTCTGGTCAAACCGTGCAGAGATTTCATTTTCTTTAAGTCGTTTGGTCTGGAAACAGTCACCTGACCGTCCTCTACCTTAATTTCCATTTCTGTTGGAAGCGCTCTCTCGAGTGTTCCCTTTGGTCCCTTAACCGTTACTACGTTTCCGTCCGCGATCTTTACTTCTACGCCGGAAGGAATAGCTACCGGAAGTCTGCCAATTCGTGACATGATAATTGTCCTCCTTACTTAGATTATCGGAGAGGAAGATGTCTCCTCTCTGTTTTCAGTTATCTATGTGAATCCCCCCTGTTTTCAGGGTGTTTTCAACTTTCTCAACATCCCTCAACTAAACTCGTGCTGCGCCTTAGGGCTTGCTCTCGTTAAGGTTCGGGATGGACCTCGCACTAAATTCGCCCGGCGCGCATGCGCTTGGGCTCATTAAGTTGCTTTCGGCCTACCAAACGAACGCAAGGACCTCGCCGCCTACATGAAGCTTGCGTGCTTCTTTGTCGGTGATCACGCCCTGGTTTGTAGAAAGGATCGCTACGCCAAGTCCGCCGAGGACTCTGGGCAGTTCATCCTTGCCGGCATATACACGAAGACCTGGCTTGGAGATTCTCTTTAAACCTGTGATGATCTTGTCGTTCTTTGTCTCACCGTATTTCAGGGTGATGTGGATGGTCTTGATCACGCCATCTTCGATCAGATCATATTTCTCGATATATCCTTCGTCAAGAAGAATATTTGCAATAGCAATTTTCATTTTAGATGCAGGAACATCTACAGTGTCGTGTTTTGCTGTATTCGCATTACGGATACGTGTAAGCATATCTGCGATCGGATCGCTCATTGTCATGTTAGTTTCCTCCTAAATTTCAGACTTTACATGTTCTACATTACATTACAATAAATGGTCTTTTCAAGCCACTACACATCCCTCAACTAAACTCAGCCTTCGCCTTTGGCTCGGCTTCGTTAAGGTTCGGGATGGACCTCGCACTAAATTCGCCCGGCGCGCATGCGCTTGGGCTCATTAAGTTGCTTTCGGTCACCAGGATGCTTTCTTTACACCCGGGATCTGGCCTTTGTATGCTAATTCACGGAAGCAGATTCTGCAGATTCCGTATTTTCTTAAATAAGCATGTGGACGGCCACAAATTCTGCAGCGGCTGTACTCTCTTGTGGAGAATTTCTGTTTGCGCTGCTGTTTGATTTTCATTGCTGTCTTAGCCATGAATCGTTCCTCCTCTTATTTCGCAAAAGGCATATTAAACAGTGTCAGTAACTCACGAGCTTCCTCGTCAGTCTTTGCAGTGGTAACAAAGATAACGTCCATACCTCTTACCTTGTCAATCTTATCGTACTCGATTTCCGGGAAGATCAGCTGCTCTTTGATACCAAGAGCGTAGTTTCCTCTGCCGTCAAAAGCATTGGGATTTACACCACGGAAGTCACGTACACGAGGAAGTGCAAGATTGATCAAACGATCTGCGAATTCATACATTTTCTCGCCGCGGAGTGTTACCTTACATCCGATCGGCATTCCCTCTCTGATCTTGAAGTTTGCGACAGATTTCTTTGCCTTGGTGGCGATTGCTTTCTGTCCAGTGATAAGCTCCATATCTGCAATGGCAGAATCCAGAAGCTTTGCGTTTTCTTTGGCTTCACCAACACCCATGTTTACAACGATCTTTTCGAGTTTTGGCACTTCCATAACGTTTTTATAACCAAATTTTTTTGTCATGGCATCCATGATCTCATTTTTATAAAGGTCTTTTAATCTGCTCATCTGTCATGCCTCCTCTCTTATTTATCGATTACTTCACCGGTTGCCTTGGCAACACGGACCTTCTTGTCTCCGTCCATCTTAAAGCCAACTCTTGTTGTCTTGCCGCCTACCATCAGCATAACGTTTGAGATGTGAAGCGCAGCTTCTTTGTTCACGATTCCGCCGTTCTGGTTTGCAGCAGATGGTTTGGTGTGCTTGGTAACCATGTTTACGTTTTCAACTACAACCGTATTATCTTTTACGTTTACAGCAAGAACTTTTCCTTCCTTGCCTTTATCTTTACCAGCGATCACCTTTACGGTATCGCCTTTTTTAATCTTCATAGCTGACATTAGGCACCCTCCTATAATACTTCCGGAGCTAAGGAAACGATCTTCATGAATTTCTTCTCACGAAGCTCTCTGGCAACTGGTCCAAAGATACGTGTTCCTCTCGGAGTTAAGTCGTCTTTAATGATTACTGCAGCGTTTTCATCGAAACGGATATAAGAACCGTCTTTACGACGAGCGCCTTTTTTGGTACGTACAACAACGGCTTTTACTACATCGCCCTTCTTTACAACGCCGCCTGGTGTTGCATCTTTAACCGTAGCAATGATCGTATCGCCGATATTTGCATATCTTCTTGTAGAGCCGCCCATAACACGAATACAAAGGATTTCTTTTGCACCAGTGTTATCTGCAACTTTCAGTCTGGTTTCCTGCTGGATCATACTGGTTTCCTCCTTATTTCACTTTCTCTACAATTTCTACAAGTCTCCATCTCTTGTCTTTGGATAAAGGTCTTGTCTCCATAACTTTTACGGTATCACCGATATTGCACTCATTGTTTTCATCATGAGCTTTTAATTTATATGTTCTCTTCACGATCTTTTTGTAAAGAGGATGTTTTACATGGTCTTCAATAGCAACAACGATGGTCTTGTCCATCTTA
>DXBU01000111.1 GCA_019116385.1 Candidatus Blautia faecigallinarum
AGTATACTTCATAGGCACTGCATGGTTCATCCCCAAAGGTGGCTTTGAAGCGTTCTACCATTTCGGCTGTTACCTTTTTCCCAAATTTTGCTTTAGTCATAACGCCGATCATGGTATTGGCTGGATGTTCAATGGGAATCTTCACCAGTTTCTCTACTGTCTTTTTGATCACGGTCTTATAGCACTCAAACGTTGACAAAAGATTTGTGCTAAATTCCTTCATCTGTGTACTATTGTCATGCTTTAAGCGCATATCCGTTCCCAGTGCGATTCCATGGATGCCTTCCTGCAGACTGTAAAAGATATTGGCTCCGGAAGCTGCCACATCGGAGGAACAGATCCGGATGGTGGCGCTTAGTTTCCCACGCACCTGTCTTCCATACTTTTCTAAGATCTCCGCATAAACTTCTTCCAGTCGTTTATCCGTCACCTGCCATACAGCCGTCACCATAGACTGATCCGCATACCCTTTCTGAAACTGGGTCTTCTCATACTCTCCATGGATATAAACGGACGCCTGCATAAAAAGTTCTGACAGGGGAAAGATCTGGTATCCGTTTTTTTCTGCGGAATGGATCGCACGTACCTTTCCTTCCGATAGACGGATCAGGGCTTTTCCTTTCGCTACCTTAAGGCACTCATTGAGGATTTCGGAAAACACGGAAGTTGACACTTTCCCAAGTGCATTGCCGCCAATCCTTGCCCTGCCCTCTAAGGTGCTGATCGCTGTCTTTCCCATCTGGTACGCTTCCTGCTGGTCTGTTTTTAACAGAAGGCCCGCAGAATTCTGCGTATCCCGGAAAATCCGGGCACAGTGCTCCTCCTCTTTGGACTTTGGTCCATCAACCAGACGGCCGGTAGCATATACCCGCATCTTTTTGGTGGGAACCGTGATCCATTGCGCTCTTTTTTCGATTTCTGCTAAATATTCGTGCAGTTCTACTTCTTTTCGAAATTCTTTCGAAAAGCTGTCTGCATAATAGTTTCCGGAAGGCGTTGGATCTAAGGATAAGCAGATCCGAAAACCGTCTGCCTGTTCCACAAAATGATATCCCGCTTCCTTCATCCGGTAAATTTCCTCCTCATCAGGCAGGCTGCCTTGCCATAGGATACTTGCCAGCATAACGTTTCCTCCTTTCCATCCCTCCCGGGACCAGTCCTTTCTCTGTTCCCAGATACAGCCGTAAATTTTCCTTGCAAACAAAGGCATACTGTAGATAGCGCTCGCCTGCTTCTCCTGGTTTCCAGAAAACCGTCTGCTTTTTCTCTCTTTTGTAAGAAGGGAACAGGATCCTTATTTCCTCTTCCTCGCATTTCCCAGCTAATAAAAAATGCATGTCCGCTAAACAGATTTCCACAGGTACTTTTTTATCTCTCTGCAGTTCGAGCATCTGGATCCTGATCCAATGTTCTAAAAAAGCACCGACCTTCCATCCTGTCAGGCCGCAGAACAACTCTTCAAATTCTGCCCTCTGGCTGCTCTGACTGTACCCCCACAAAAGATCTGCCGCCATCTGACAAAGCTCAGGATCCCGCCGGGTAACCTTTTTTAAAACCGATTGCAGATCACAAGGGATTTTTTCCTGTTTCAGCCGCTGTTCCAAAAACCAGGCTGTTCCGATCATTGCTGCATTGTTTTCTAAGCACATTCTTACTCCTTCCTGCATCACTGTGTTTTTCGCCCCTCTGCATACTTTTGCAGTAGAGACAGCTTCTTCTTTGTTCCACCATTCCTCCTTTTCTGGCACAAAAAAAGACACAAAAAAGAGTCTTCTTTCTTTTCTGTGTCTTTCTATTGGTTTCCATTCTAAACAATTGTAAAAGTTCTCTTCCGGCGATTCCCGGAACAAAAGTGACTTAGGAAAATATCTGTTTCATTTTCCTATAAAATAAAAGTCATTTTAAGATTAGCACAACATATGGTATGTGTCAATTAAACTTCTTGCATATTTTGTATTTATTCAAGCAACAGGAAGGGACTTCCTGCTGTAAACCTCCGATTGGGCGGCACCCGTTTTATGCCGCCCGCTCCACTTACTCGGCCTCCTGCTCCTCTGGCGTTTCCACCGGAACTACCTGTTTGGCTAAGCTTCTGCCCTTTTCATCTTCTGCAACAGAAAATGTCACTGCATGCCCGCCACGCAGGGTTTTAAAGCCCTGTGACTGGATCTCTGAAAAATGCACAAAGTAGTCGATTCCATCCTCATCCGTGATAAAACCATAACCTCTTCTTGCGCTGAACCATTTTACGGTTCCTTTCTTTGTGTTGTTGTCTGCCATAATTCATCTCTCCTTTTCTATATTTATTTTCGTGTATGGCAACACGATGGGAAGGGTACGGATTTGAACCGCACCTTTCTCAGCCTTCTTCCCTGCCAACTTCCTCTGCCCCATAAAAGGAATTCACATTCAGCATGGCGTCAAGTCCCCGGATCCCCGATGTCAGACAGCTATTTTTATCGAAATAAAACCGGTATCGTTTTCCTGCCCGCAAAGGATTTCCTTTCTCTAAGACAAGTTCTTTTGTCTCCCCGTCATCGGTCTTTACAAACACTCGGCAGGTTCTGCCGATCCCATGCTTTCCTTTGATCTGGGATATGCAGCCTTCGATCACTTCATACTGCTTTTGCTTTGCGATCCGATAAAGCCTGACGGCCTGATAAAGATTGATCCCGCAAAGCACCCAGGAGAATAGGATAAAGTTTCCCTCTCCCAAAAGAAGGCCCACATACGTTCCTACTCCGCCAAGAAAAAAGGACAGGGCTGATAATTTCAGCATCCTGTCCCGGAAAACAAAGGGAACGTTTTCCATGCCGGCCGCAAATCGGTCTGTCGCCTTTAGCAGACGCTCAGCCTTTATCTTCGCCAGTAACCTTTTTAATTTTTTCATCCTGATACCTCTTTTTCCTGTACTGCTAAAATACCGATCATTCTTTCCCTGTGCAGCCGCCCAAGTGTAGAAAGAAAAGTTTCTGTGTCAAATGTTTCAAATTCTTCCCTGTACTTTGCAAATCTAGTGGGCATCACCTCCCAGGAGCCCCCGACAGCCTCCAGATATTTTGGAACTTCCCCAAAAATACTGAGCATCTTAAGAAGCGTGCGTTCCCGATGCTCCCATCGTTTCTGCCAGGTCTTGTCATGGGCAGATACTCTTCCCGATTCGCCAAAGGCTTTCCGAAACAAAGAAGACGCCGGCAGGCTGCCGGCAAGATCGGTAGGTGCTACCACAGACCGTTGTAAGATCTTTCTCTGTGCATCCATAGAGTCTTCTGCAGGTATTTTTATGACCAGTCTCCGGTTTATCAATCTTCTCAGACAGTAAGCAGCTTCCTCCTCTCCTATTTTTTCCATTTGGCCGTTTAAACACTTGGCATACATTTCAGGGTAAATTTCATCTTTTTTAAGAAATCTCCCCTGCAGGATTGTCCAGAGCAACGGTTCGGCCCGGTATAAAGAAAACCGTTCTCCCTGTGATACAACGCAGAAACTGCCAGGATTCCGTTTGATCCCAATCGCTGTATAAAACTCTTCCATTTCTCTCTCCTTTACAAAAGAAGCAGAAAGGCTTTCGGAATTCCATACAGGCAGACGGCTGCCAGCAATACCTTCCAGCCATTCCTCTTCTTCTTCCGGAACCAGGCGCTCTGCTTCCTTGTCCCGAAAATACGGACACGGCCAGGGACCTCCCATCGAAGTTTCCGATAGAGCTTTTGGAACTCTTCCTTCTTATACCCAAAAGAACGGACCTGGAAGATCCGTGTCTCTTTTTCCATATCATCAAAAAGGATAAAGCTCTTCCGGTCCTGATCCTTCATCCTCCGGATTACCACATAGAATTCTGCCTCCCCGCCTTTACTGCCTTCCACAATCTTTTCAATCTCATCAAAGAAGATCCTGCAGGCTTCGTAATGCTC
Source organism: Candidatus Blautia faecigallinarum (assembly GCA_019116385.1). Lineage (GTDB taxonomy): Bacteria > Bacillota > Clostridia > Lachnospirales > Lachnospiraceae > Blautia_A > Blautia_A faecigallinarum. The sequence continues at coordinate 3,915 of DXBU01000111.1, forward strand.
CTTTTTCTGGGGCTGACGGACTACCAGGCAGTCGCTTTCCAGCTCCATGTAGCAATCCTTCGTCTGCATGATCCGGTCATTCGCTTCGATTGCTTCCCGGAACAGAAAAAATGCTGCCCCGGAAAGCAGGATCACAAGATAAAGAGGCTCCCAGGAAAGTCCTCTGCAGGCCAGCAGCACAGTGCATATGCAGGCCCCTCCTATGCAGATCCCTGCCCGTATGAGGCATGTTTCCTTGTAATCCATCAGCTTATACATATCACGTTCTGTTGCCCTTAGTATCATGGCTTCCTTCCT
>DXBU01000012.1 GCA_019116385.1 Candidatus Blautia faecigallinarum
TGCATTTTGTCATAGGGCATCCTTTCCGCAGAAAATGCCGTAAAGAGAAATTCTCTGATTAGACTATAGCAAATTTTGTTCTGGAAGGCAACAATTCTCCGCTTATTAAAACAAACAACTGTGACAATAAAAATTGGGATTAAAAAAGAATTGAAAAAGTATTTCAGAAGTGGTATCAGAAGATCTCTCAGAACAGCTCTGCTGCCGGGAACAATTTGCTGTAGTGGATTTATAGATATTATATAGTCTACCAATCAGGAGGAAGAAAAGCAATAAGAAGTTTTGGCGAAATATGTAAACAAAAATATCATGCTTGAAAACAAAGAGTTTTTGATTGATCAAGATAATATTGTAGGAGATGGAGATCTTGGCCTGACTATGAGTGATGGTTTCTTGGCTGTCTATGAAAGTATAGAGGGGAAAGCGTCAAAGAGTAACTCCAATTTATAAAATTTTATTATTGACATCCCAAAGAAAACATGCTATTTTAAATTCCAAGGACAGCGAAGACCTGTAAAAAGGACTTCGCTGTTTTTTTATTTTCAAAACGAGGAGGAGATATTATGAACACAACTATGATCATGGACACTTTGTGGGTCTTTCTGGCTGCGATCCTGGTATTTTTTATGAATCTGGGATTTGCTTCTGTGGAAGCGGGATTTGCCAGGGCGAAGAATACGGTTAACATTCTGTCCAAAAACTTTATTGTCTTTGCGGTTTCCTCACTGGGCTTTATGCTCCTGGGATGGGGGCTGATGTTCGGAGGAGACAATCCCATTGTGGGAACGCAGCATCTGTTCGTGCTGGGAAAGACGGATCTGTCTTTTTATGACGGCACCCTGACAGAAAATGTTCCTTTCTGGGGAAAATTTTTCTTTCAGCTTGTATTCTGCGGGACGGCGGCAACCATTGTTTCCGGTGCAGTTGCCGAGAGGATCAAGTATATTTCCTTTATCCTGTTTTCCTTCGTGCTGACACTGTTGATTTATCCGGTTGTAGGGCACTGGATCTGGGGCGGCGGCTGGCTGGCAGACCTGGGATTTATGGATTTTGCAGGAGATTCGGCGGTGCATTCTGTAGGCGGATGGGCAGCCCTTTCCGGAGCCATGATCCTTGGGCCGCGTATTGGAAAATACGATAAAAACGGAAAGCCCAGAGCGATCCCCGGACACAATATGTCTCTGGCGGTCATCGGACTGTTCGTCCTGTGGCTTGGCTGGTTCGGATTTAACCCGGGTTCCACCATGAGCTTCCAGAATCCCGAGGATGTGATGCATATCCTTATGACCACCAACACAGCGGCTATCGCGGCGGTTCTTACCGCTACCGCCACATCCTGGATCTACATTGGCAAGCCGGACCTGGGCATGACCATCAATGGATGTCTTGCCGGCCTGGTGGGGATCACCGGCGGATGCGCCTATGTGACAATAGAAGCTTCTCTGCTGATCGGGGCTATTGCAGGCGTCCTTGTAGTATTTGCGGTTGTATTCTTTGACCGTATCGGGATTGACGATCCGGTAGGAGCCACTTCCGTGCATCTTGGCTGCGGTGTATTCGGGACCATCTGCGTGGGCCTGTTTGCCAAAGAAGGAGTCACTACGCTGTCAGGCGTGAACGGGCTTTTTTACGGCGGCGGCTTCAAACAGCTCGGGACACAGCTAATAGGCATCGTGGCAGTGGGAGCGTTTGTATTCCTGACCTCCTGTATTGTATGGTATGTGCTGAAAGCAACGATAGGCATCCGTGTTTCCAGGGAAGAAGAACTTGCCGGCCTGGACATCGGAGAACACGGAAATATGGCATATCCGGATTTTGCGCCGGCAGCGGTTGCAGACTCGGAGGCCTTCCAGCCGGAGGAAATGCCTGCAAAATACACGGAAGCGAAGGAACCTGTCTGGGTACCGGTTGAAAGAGCGGTTCCCGCAGAACAGGGAGCGGTATCCGGCAAAAAGATGACAAAGGTAACGATCGTGGCGAACCAGACAAAATTCGCACAGCTTCAGGATGCCCTTGAGAAGATCGGCATTACCGGTATGACGGTGACCAATGTCTTTGGACACGGCATGCAGAAGGGTCATGTGAACTATTTCAGAGGCGCGCCTATTGAGACAAGGCTTCTTCCCAAGATAAAGATCGATGTGGTGATCTCCGAGATCCCTACAGAAACATTGATCAAGACGGTGGAGGATATCCTTTATACCGGCAATGTGGGAGACGGAAAAATATTTGTATACGATGTGGAGGATGTGGTCAAGATCCGTACAGGGGAGCATGGACATGACGCCCTGCAGGACGAGAGTTAAGAAAAAATGGGCGTTTCCTTCCCGCTGTGTCCGGCACGCCGGGAAGGAAATACGGATGCTCATCCTTCCAGCATCTTTGTAAGATAGGCAACGATCTGTTTGATATTGTATAGATTTCCTATCGTATCGCCCTTGATCTCCAGGGAATGGTCGCAGCCATCGAAGAGAATCCCGGTTTTGCCGGGAAAATCCCGGGCGGCCTTCAGGATAAGCTGGGAAGAAATATAGGGATCCCCGGTCCCGGAGAAAAAGACTCCGTCAACCTTATTGAGATAAGGAAGGGCAGCCGGGATCGGCGTCATAAGAAAATGCCGTACAGGCCGGGGGAGGCCGAGAGCTTCTTCCGCCTGGCAGGCGATCACGGTGCCGATGCTTTTGGAAATAAAGACTACTTCTTTATAGGAAGGGATATTCAGATCCCCGAGGCGGGGCAGGATCCTTTTCAGCGCCAGCTCTGTCACCGGGAGCAGATCCTCCTGGGAGCGTCCTTTAAAGGTATGGATATCCTGTCCGTAATCGAGACGCTCGATCTGATAGCCAAGATCCGAAGCGGCGGATGCGGTGTAATATAACAGTGGTTTCGCGCAGGTGTACCCTACGCCCGGGAATAAAACGGCAAGCTTTTCTGCCATGATGGTGTCCTCCTTTGTCAGATCCTTTTGTATTTTCCAGGGGTGATGCCCATGTATTTTTTAAAGGTCCGGATAAAATAGCTGAGGTCATTAAATCCGTTCCGGTAGGCGATCTCTGTAATGGAATCGTCTGTGGTCGCCAACTGATAGCAGGCCTGCTCGATCCGCTGGTGGTTCAGATAATCCATAGGCGTCTGATGGGTCATTTCAGAGAAGAAACGGCAAAAATATTTCGGCGACATGGAGACTGAGGCGGACAGCTGCTGCAGGGTGATGGGAGAGGCGTAATTCTTCTCTATAAATTCCAGCACATGCTTCAGCTGAAGGATGCGTTTGTAATCTCTTCTGGTCCTGGTCACACTGTCCAGATAGTAATGATTACTAAAAACGAGACCAAAAAAGTGGTAAAATTGTCCAATAACAGTGAGCTCGTAACCGCTTTCTCTCTTTTGGAATGCCTGGAAAATGCTGTTTATGGTGTCGATGACCTCCGGATATTTTTCCGTGAAATGATGATAGATCAGGATCTCCTGGCGGGTGATCTTCTGCATGTAGCCGGAGCACAGGGAGCTCTGCTTTAAAAATGCATTGATATCAAATACGATGCACTGGTATACACATTCCGAAGGGATCCCGGAATGAAGGATGCCGCTATGGATAAAAATCACATCTCCGGGCTGTGCAGTAAAACTTTTTTCGTCTAAAGTGACGGTAAGGGTGCCGGTAAGGATGCGGATTATTTCATATTCTACATGCCAGTGATAAGACATTACGTAACGGGGATGATTCTGGTCCACATGATGGAATTCAAAAGGAAAATCGTAGATTCCCCGGGGATGATTTTCATTGTGGTCTAAATCGTGCAAAAAAATTCCTCCTTCCGGATATTTATGGAAATATTGCCACAGGTGGCAGGGAAAAATGCTTTAAAACAGAAAAAGTGAATATTGTCCTATTTTTTGCTATTATAACACAAGTATTTTCCATTATGCAATTGTATAATAAGCATAGCAAATGCAATTACAAAACAAAATGGAGGTATTTATTATGGCAAAAAGCAGATTAGTCGGCGATTACCCGGTAATTGGAATCAGACCTACCATCGATGGACGTAGAGGTGCTTTGGACGTAAGAGGTTCCCTGGAAGAGCAGACCATGAACATGGCGAAGTCCGCAGCAAAATTATTCGAGGAAAACCTGAAATATTCCAATGGCGAGCCGGTAAAGGTTGTGATCGCCGATACTACGATCGGACGTGTTGGGGAAGCTGCCGCATGTGCAGATAAATTCAGAAAAGCAGGCGTAGACATCACACTTACCGTTACACCTTGCTGGTGCTACGGCGCAGAGACCATGGATATGGATCCGCAGACTATCAAGGCTGTATGGGGATTCAATGGTACAGAAAGACCTGGCGCTGTATACCTTGCATCCGTTCTTGCTACCCACGCACAGAAGGGACTTCCGGCATTCGGTATTTACGGACATGACGTTTGCGAAGCAGACGACACTTCCATCCCGGAAGACGTAAAAGAAAAACTCTTAAGATTCGGCCGCGCAGCAGTTGCAGCAGCTACCATGAGAGGAAAATCCTACTTACAGATCGGTTCCGTTACCATGGGTATCGGCGGATCCATCATCGATCCGGATTTCATCGAGTCTTATCTGGGCATGCGTGTTGAGTCTATCGACGAGGTAGAGATCATCCGCCGTATGACAGAAGGCATCTACGATCATGCAGAATTCGAAAAAGCTCTTGCATGGGCAAAAGAAACCTGCCAGATCGGCTTTGACAAGAACCCGCCTGAATTACAGATGACAGAACAGCAGAAAGAAGAGCAGTTCGAGTTCGTTGTAAAGATGGCTGTTATCATTCAGGAATTAATGAACGGCTGTGACAAGCTGGATCCGAAATTCTCCGAAGAAGCGATCGGACACAACGCACTGGCAGCAGGTTTCCAGGGCCAGAGACAGTGGACAGACTTCTATCCAAACGGAGACTTTGCAGAAGCAGTCCTGAATACATCCTTCGACTGGAACGGCGCAAGAGAGCCGTACATCCTTGCTACAGAGAACGACGTTCTCAACGGTCTGGGCATGATGTTCATGAAGCTCCTTACCAACCGTGCACAGATGTTCGCAGATGTTCGTACATACTGGAGCCCGGAAGCGGTTAAGAAGGCTACCGGATATGATGTAGAAGGCGTTGCAAAAGAAAACGGCGGATTTATCCATCTGATCAACTCCGGCGCATGCTGTCTGGATGCAAACGGAGAAGCTAAGGATGAAAACGGCAACGCTGTTATGAAAGAATGGTGGAACGTTACAGAAGCAGACCAGAAAGCCATCATGGGCGCTACCACCTGGAACGCAGCAGACAACGGATATTTCCGCGGCGGCGGATTTTCCTCCAGATTTGAGACAAAATCTCAGATGCCTGCTACCATGATCCGTCTGAACCTTGTAAAAGGCTTAGGACCGGTTCTCCAGATCGCAGAAGGCTGGACTGTAGCTCTTCCGGAAGAGGTTTCCGACAAGCTTTGGAAACGTACCGACTATACATGGCCATGCACCTGGTTCGCACCAAGATGCGACGGCAAGGAAGGCGCATTCAAGACCGCTTACGATGTAATGAACAACTGGGGCGCTAACCACGGCGCGATCTCCTACGGACACATCGGCGCAGACCTGATCACCATGTGCTCTATGCTCCGTATCCCGGTTTGCATGCACAACGTACCGGAAGAAAAGATCTTCCGTCCGGCAGCTTGGAACGCATTCGGCATGGACAAAGAAGGCGCAGACTTCAGAGCATGCAAGAACTACGGACCTCTGTACAAATAAATAATCGTTGCTGTTGGTGAAAACAGCGGATGAATGGCGGGCCCTGCATAATCAGAGGGCCCGCTTATTTTTGCTGCGTTTAAGGGGATTTTGACGAATCCGGTCGAGAAATTTATGTAAAATAGGTATTATCATTTGGCGGACTATGTGCTAAAATAGTAGTGCGCAGGGGATATCGCGCAAGAAATAAGGGAAATGATAGGAAGGACAGCAGATTGCTGTCTTGCAGAAAAGAATGAAGGGGAATTCTATGAAAAGGTTATGGAAAATCTGCCTGGCATTGCTGGCGTGTTTGTTTATGCCATTATCTGTGCGGGCGGATAGTCCGGGAGACACACCGGATTATTATACGGATTACTATGTGGTAGTAGAGTCTGTCGACGGCAGTATTGATATTTATTCGGAAGCGAGTGCAAATTCCACTAAGCTGAATAACGATCCGATCCCCAACGGCACAGCCCTCCATATTGAAGGGGAGAAGATGAACGAAGGCCGCAACTGGGGCTATGTGGAGTATCATGGTATGAATGGGTATGTGCCTCTGGATGCGTGCAGGATGAAGGAGCTTTCAGAAGCAGTTGAATCAGAGATCCTTCTGGGAGGCAGCAAGGATGTTGCTTATGATGTGGAGGTGGATTCACAAGAAGGCTCTGTGGCTCTTTACCGTGGCCCGGGAGAAAAATTTGGGGTAAACGGAAATCTGGAAGCTATAGAGAATGGAAAAAAACTCCACATTTCTCAGGAAGTGGAAGGGGAAGACGGTTCCAAGTGGGGACTGACCTCTAAAGAAGGAACGGAAGGCTGGGTAAACCTGGAAGATACAAAAAAATGGCAGGACAGAGAAAATGTGTCGGACATGTTTTCTATGGAAAATGCGGATTCTGTGTCCCCGTCCAGGAAAAAGACAGCGCCTACGGCAACGCCAACGCCGAAACCTACGGCAACGCCAACGCCTGAGCCCACTGCAACACCGACCCCAACGCCCACTGCAACACCAACGCCGACCCCTTCACCTACTCCCACGCCAGAACCTACCGCGACGCCGGAACCTACCAATACCCCGGCGCCTACGGCAACGGAGAAGCCGGAGGACACTCCCGCAGCTGCAGCTGCAGATTCGGAGGTGGAGACTTCTGGGGAAAATGTAAAAGCTGCATCCTGGATTTCAGATCCGCTTATTTGGATCGGGATTTTTGCATGTCTGGCAGCAGTTCTTTTATTGATCTATCACTTTAAGAAAAAATAAATAACAATGCAGAGGTGAAAAAGCTGTTTTTCCATAAAAAAGAAGGACAGCTTTTTTCGTGTCAAAATATACTTGCGATATGAAATGCCAACAGGTATGATAAATGTTATAAGTAAGAAAAGGGAGAAAAAACATATGATCTGTAAGAAAATTGTTATTGAGGAAAAAACAGAAAACTATAACGAGGCCTATATGCAGACTTATTTCTGGGACGAGTCCAAGGAACTGTATCCCGGACAAAAGCGGCCGGCGGTCCTGATCTGCCCGGGAGGTGCCTATCGGATGACCTCAGACAGGGAAGCGGAAGCCATAGCGGTAAGATTCATGGGAATGGGATACCATGCGGCAGTGCTGCGCTACAGTGTGGCTCCGGCAGTTTATCCCACCGCCCTTCGCCAGCTTTCCAAGGCAGTGGCTCTTCTCCGGGAAAACAGCGAGGAATGGATGATCGAGAAAGACAAGATCGTGGTGACAGGATTCTCTGCCGGCGGACATCTGGCGGCATCTTTGGGGGCGTTCTGGAATACGGAAGAATTAAGAAATAGCACAGGCCTTCCCTCTGAAAGCATCCGCCCAAATGGAATGATCCTCTGCTATCCTGTGATCACCTCCGGAGAATTCGGCCACCAGGAAAGCTTTCAGTTTCTTTTGGGAGAGCGCTATGAAGAAATGAAAGAAAAAATGTCTCTGGAAAAACAGGTCACGAAAGATTTTCCAAAAACTTTTATCTGGCATACTTTTGAGGACTCAGTAGTGCTTCTGGAAAATTCTCTTTTGTTTGTACAGGCGCTGCGCCGGGCCGGAGTTCCTATGGAGTACCATATTTTCCCGGATGGGGACCATGGCATTGGCCTGGGGAACGCACTGACGGCAAATCCCAATGGGAGAGGGATCGTTCCTGCCTGCGAGCCCTGGAGCGAACTGGCAGGAAGGTGGCTGAACCGGGAATTCTCCTGGTGGCATCCGGAAAATTGATTCAATTTTTTATAAAATTTTGTAAATAATTGAATTGATATTTTGGAAAAACCAACAAAAATTGAATAAAGAAATGGTATATATCGACGAAAATGTCTTCCGAAAGGGATATATACCATTTTTTTATTGACATTTATCTAAAGAAGAAGTATTATCTAGTTAAATAATTTATAAATTTTTATTCAATCATTTAAAAGGAGGACACAAAATGAAAAAACGAGTTTTGGCAATCGCAATGGCCGCAGCTATGACAGCAGGAACACTGGGCAGTGTAAATGTAATGGCTGCTGAGGACGGCGGCACAGAGATCACCGTATGGGCATGGGACCAGGCGTTCAACGGTTTTGCTATGGAAGAAGCGGACAAGCTGGATGACAGCGTTACCGTAAACTTTGTGGAAATGGCTAAGGCAGACTGCCTTCAGAAGATCCACACAGTCCTTGCTTCCGGCGTGACAGAAGATCTTCCGGACATTGTCTGCATCAGCGATCTGAATGCACAGGGTTACCTTATGGCTTATCCGGACGCTTTTATGCCTATGGACGATGTGATCAATTATGACGACTTCTCAGCATACAAAAAAGAAGCGGTTTCCTATGACGGCGTAGGATATGGTGTTCCCTTTGATACCGGTGTTGCCGGACTCTTCTACAGAACCGATTACATGGAAGAGATCGGCTATACAGCAGAGGATATGCAGAACCTTACTTGGGATGAGTATCTTTCCCTTGGTGAAAAGCTGAAAGAAAAAGGACATCTGCTCCAGACTTATAATCCAAACGACATTGCGGAATTCCAGATCATGCTCCAGTCCTGCGGAACCTGGTTCACAGATGAAGAAGGAAACGCAAACTTTGTAGACAATGCCGCTCTTGCAGAATGCTATGACATTTTCAAGACCTTAAATGAATCCGATTACTGTAAGGTAGTAAGTGACTGGACCGAATTTGCCGGCGCCATCAACGGCGGAGAAGTTGCATGCGTGCTCCGCGGCTCCTGGATCTCCTCCACCATTATCCAGGGTGAAGACCAGAGCGGAAAATGGGCAGTGGCTCCTATCCCCACGATGGAAACAGAAGGCGCTACCAACAGATCCAACCAGGGCGGTTCCAGCTGGTTCGTATTAAAGAACGGCAAGAACGCAGAAGCAGCTGCAGAATTTTTGAAAAATACCTTTGCAGGAAGCACAGATCTTTACAATACATTGCTTGAAGGTGCAAACATTATGGGAACCTACCTCCCGGCATCTGATGTAGAAGCAGTGAACATTGAAGATGAGTTCTACGGCGGACAGCAGGTAAACAAAGACCTGAGCACCTGGATGGCGGAAATCCCGGCTGTTAACACCGGAGCCTTCTCTGCAGAAGCCCAGTCCGCACTCCTGGCTGTTACACCACAGATCCTGGAAGGGGCAGACCTTACAGAATGCCTCACAGAAGCAGAGTCCCAGTTTGAACAGATGATACAGTAAGGGCTGTGTGCTTCTATTGAAAATTATATGACGAAATAGCCGAAGGAGTGCCTCTGCGGCACTCCTTCGTACATCAATACTGCTTTAGAACTGGTCTGGAAAAACCAAAGGAGAAGACAATATGAAAACCCAGGGAAAAAAGAAATATCATCTGACAGGATGGTCGATGGTCATGATCGCTTCTGTGCTGGTACTGGCTTTCAGCTATATACCAATGATACAGGCGTTCCTTCTGTCGCTGCAGACGGGCAAGGGCGCTAATCTGAAGTTTTCGGGACTTGATAACTATATACGGATGATCCACGACAGTACATTTTGGACAACTATGGGAAACACATTGCTGTATGCAGTCATACAGATCCCTGTCATGCTGCTTTTGGCGCTGGTGATCGCGGTGCTCCTTAATGATCCAAAGCTGAAAGGCCGCGGGATATACCGTACCTGTATCTTTCTGCCGTGCGTTACCTCTATGGTTTCCTATTCTATTTTGTTTAAGAATCTGTTTTCTGTTGACGGGATCGTAAATCAAATTCTCTTAAAGCTTGGGATCATCGATAAATCCATTGCGTTTGTCCTGGATGAAAACTGGGCTAAGGTTGTGATCATCATTGCCCTGATCTGGAGATATACCGGTTATTTTATGATCTTTTTCCTGTCAGCACTGCAAAACATCGATAAATCTGTTTACGAAGCGGCAAAAATGGACGGGTGTAATTTCGCCCAGTCTCTTTTCAAGATCACCCTGCCCCTTCTGAAACCTATCGTATTTTTAACCAGCATCATGGCGCTGACCAATACGCTGCAGTTGTTTGACGAAGTGGTAAACCTGACAGAAGGCGGTCCTGGAAATGCAACGAGGACGATTTCCTATTATATTTATGACTTGTCCTTTACCTATGTTCCAAGCTATGGATATGCTGCGGCAGTTTCCTATGTTGTACTGCTTCTGATCATCGTATTGACAATTATACAGAAAAGGGTTACAGGTGAAAAAGAATGAAAATAACAGGAAAAATCTTCAGACATGCGTTTTTGATCATCGCGTCCTTCCTATCCATCTTTCCGTTTTACTGGATGATCGTAAGCGCAACAAACGATTCTGCAGACATTACTATGGGAAAACTTACCTTTGGAACTTCTCTTATTAAAAATGTGACCAATGCCTTCAGCCGGGGAAACATGTGGACTGCCTTTGCAAATTCCCTGCTGCTGGCTGCGGTGGTCACGGTGTTGTCTCTGCTGATCTGCTCCATCGCGGGTTACGCTTTTGTGATCTACCCAAGCAGAGGCAAAGAAATTCTGTTTATGGTTCTGATCGCATCGATGATGGTTCCTTTTGCGGCGAAGATCATCCCCATGTTCCGTATGTTCTCAAAAATGGGACTTCTGAACAGCTTCTGGGCGATCATCCTCCCGGCGGTAGGAACTCCGTTTTTGATCTTTTTCTTTAAACAGAATACCCATTCCTTCCCGACAGAGACGATCGAGGCGGCTAGGGTGGACGGACTGAGCGAATACGGGATCTTCATCCGGATCTTTATGCCGATGATGAAATCCACCTACGCGGCAGCGGGGATCTTTGCTTTTATGGCAAGCTGGAACAATTATATGTGGCCATTGATCGTCCTGCAGAGCGAGTCAAAGATGACGCTTCCGCTTACCGTCTCCAACCTGGCAAACGGATTTACCCCGGACTATGGAATGGTCATGGTGGGGATCGTATTTTCCACCCTGCCTACCGTCCTGGTATTCTTCCTGCTCCAGAAGGCCTTTGTGGAAGGTATGGTGGGCTCAGTAAAATAATCTGTCCGGACAACAGGCGGAGGAGTTCATTATTGACATCCATATAGAAATAACGGATAATATTTATAAATATTTAAAAGGGTTTAGTCCGATAAAATAAAGGGTTCGCCGATAAAAAATATACATATTTAAAAATATTTAATACAATATTATTCGGAAAAGAGGAAATGGTATGGGAATGAAGGTAAAGGATATCGCAAAAATGCTGGACTTGTCACCGTCCACAGTGTCTCTTGTTTTAAACAATAAGCCGGGAATCAGTGAAGCTACCCGGGAGCGCGTCAGAAATGCCGTGATCGATATGGGCTATGAGGATCTGCTGACTCAGGAAACAGAAGAAAAAAAGACTATTCTTTTTGTAGTTTACAGAAAGCACGGGGCCGCAGCAGGGGGAAGCTCCTATTTTTCACAGCTTTTTTCGGAGATCATTGAAGGCGTGGAATATCAGACCAGAGCCAAGGGATATAATCTGATGATCTCTTATATAGACGCAAATAACTTTAAACAGGAGGCGGCAAGGATAAAGGGAGAGTCGGTAGAAGGGATCCTTCTTCTCGCCACAGAGATGGAGGAAAGCCAGATCGAAGCGTTTTTGAATATTCCGCTGCCTATTGTAGTCCTGGATAATTATATAGAACGAAAACAATACGACTGTGTGACAATGAACAATGAGCTGGGTGTATACGAAGCGATTTCACATTTTGCGGCCTGCGGGCACAGAGAGATCGGGTATCTCCATGTAGTGTGCAATGCAAACAATTTTGTGGAGCGGTATTTCGGATTCCAGAGAGCTATGGAAAAGCTGGGAATGACTGTAAAAAAGGAAAACATCCTTGAGATCGCCACAGAGGGCGGAGATGAAGTCTACAAGGAGCTGAAACGGCTTCTTGGAAGAATGGAACATCTTCCAACGGCTTTTTTTGCAGACAACGATATCCTGGCGATCTGCGCCATGCGGGTGCTCCGGGAGATGGGCGCGCAGGTGCCGGAGGATGTTTCTATCATCGGCTTTGACAATATGGCCTTGTCGGAAATGCTGGATCCGCCCCTTACTACCATACAGATCCCGCGGAGAAAAATGGGAATGGCGGCAGTAAACGCCATCATAGAAAAGATCAGCGATGAAAGCGCCGGAAGTTTAAAGACAGAGGTGGCAACCTCTCTGATCGTCAGACACAGCGTGAGACAATTAGAATGAGGAGAGACAGAAAATGATTAACGAGCACATGCCTTTCATCTGGTATGGAGGCGACTATAATCCGGACCAGTGGGATGAAAAGACGATAGAAGAGGATATGAGGCTGTTTAAAAAGGCCGGGATCAATCTGGTAACACTGCCGGTATTTTCCTGGGCAAAGCTGGAGCCTTCCGAAGGCGTTTATAATTTTGAATGGCTGGATGAGATCATGGACAAGCTTTGGGAAAACGGGATCCATGTATGTATGGCTACCCCTACCACAGCCCAGCCGGCCTGGCTGTCAAAGAAGTATCCGGAGGTGCTTCCGGTAGACATCGCCGGAAGGAAACGGACCCATGGGATGCGGGTGTTTTTCTGTGTAAACAGTGAGAAATACAGAGAACGGGCAGCCGCTATCGCAGAAGAAATGGCAAAGCGTTATAAAGACCATCCGGCACTTGCGGCCTGGCATGTGGCAAATGAATACGGAACCTACTGCTATTGTGAGAACTGCCAGAGAAAATTCCGTATCTGGCTGAAAGAACGTTATAAGACCATAGAGAATCTGAACGAAAAATGGAATACCGCCTTCTGGGGCAGGATCGTCTATGACTTTGACGAGATCATGCTGCCTACAGAACTGAATGACGATTACCGGTTCAACCCGGCCATCCAGTTGGACTATATGCGGTTTGTGACCGCCTCCACAAAGGAATGCTTTGAGAATGAAGCCAGCGTCCTTCGCCGGTATACGCCGGATATCCCGGTCTTTTCCAATATATCCGGATATATCAAAAAGCTGGATCAGTTTACTCTGACAGAGAACATGGACTGCGCCGGATGGGACAACTATCCCACACCGGGAGACCCGGTGAGCATCCCGGCCTTAAAGCATGATATCATGCGGGCGTTAAAGGACGGAAAACCCTATATCATCACCGAGCAGTCCCCCAACCAGCAGAACTGGCAGCCCTATAATAAGCTGAAGCGTCCGGGCGAGGTGCGCGCCCTTGCTTATCAGGGGATCGCAAGAGGGGGAGACGCATGCCTGTTTTTCCAGATGCGCCAGTCCATAGGCGGACAGGAGAAATTCCATGGGGCAGTGATTTCCCATGCAGGAAGAGAAGATACAAGGATCTTCCGGGAAATTTCCGATCTGGGCGCAGAGCTTGGAAGACTTGGGGACATATGCCTGGACGGACGCACCGATGCCAAGGTGGGCTTCCTTTTTGACTGGGACAACTGGTGGGCTCTGGAGCTGACAAGCGGTCCTACAAAGGATATGGATTATCTGGCTCAGGTACATAAATATTATAAAGCCTTTTATGAAAAGAACATCCAGACAGATATCCTGAAGGTGACTTCGGATTTCAGCAAGTATAAGATCATTGTGGCGCCGCTTTTATATATGATGAAGGAGGGCTTGGCGGAAAAGCTGGAGAGCTTTGTGGAAAACGGCGGGATCCTGGCGGCAACCTATATGACCGGCCTGGCAGACGAAAACGACCGGTGCATCTTCGGGGCTTATCCGGGAAAACTCCGGAAGCTTATGGGCCTGTGGGTGGAAGAAACAGACGCTCTTTTCCCGGAGGAAAGAAATTCTATTATTATAAGAAAGAAGACAAAGCACTTAAAGGGCGTTTACAGCTCCGGATTTCTCTGTGATATCCTCCATCCGGAAACCGCGGAGGTCATAGGTGAATACGGAAAAGATTTTTATGAGGGAACCCCATGTGTGACGAAAAACGTCTATGGAAAGGGAGCCGCATACTATCTGGGAACAGAGCCGGATGAGGAATTCCTGGAAGACTTTGTAACAGAGATCTGTGAGGAGGCCGGCGTTCATCCCCTTTTGGAGAGTGAAGGACGGGTAGAGATCTGTGCAAGAGAAAACCAGAAGGGCCAGGTGATCTTTTTGATCAATCATGAGCAGGAGCCGGCATTTGTAAAGCTTGGGGCAGATACCTATGAAAACCTGCTGACAGGAAAAACAATAAACGGTACTCTTCAATTAAACAGCAAGGACGTGGCGGTACTGAAAAAACGGTAAAAAGAAAAACCGTTAAAAGACAAGGCAGAAACGCCGGTTCTTTTAACGGTTTTTTATCTAAATAATAAATACCCGGATTTGCCGGGATGGCGCAAAGAATACGCCAGGAAAGGAGCCAATATGAAAGTAGGACTTGTATATACCAGCACCACACCGGAGCTTATCGAGCTGGTGGAAGAAGAAGTAAAGAAACAGTTGGGAGAGGACGTGGAAATGCTTACTTATACAGATGCCACGATCCTTTCAGAAACAAGGGACCATGGATCTGTCACAAGAAACGCAGCCTGCAGGCTGATCGAAATGTTTTTAAAGGCTGCCCAGGACGGCGCGGAAGCGGTTTTAAACATCTGCTCCTCGGTAGGCGAAGTGGCAGACTGCGTGCAGGATATGGCAAAATATATCGGCGTGCCGGTGGTGAGGATCGATGAGGAAATGTGCAGGGACGCAGTGCGCCACGGAAAACGTATCGCGGTGCTGGCAACCCTTCCCACTACCTTAAATCCCACAAAAAATACTATCCTCCGTGTCGCCAGAGAGATGGGAAAAGAAGTGGAGCTTATAGACGGCCTTGTGGATGCCTTTGGACTGGATCAGGAGGAATTTAAAAAGCTTCTCCTGAATAAGGCCAGAGAAGTAAAGGATCAGGTGGATGTGATCCTGCTCTGCCAGGGCTCTATGGCCTATGTGGAGGAACTCATAGAAGCAGACTGTAAGAAAATGACCGTTTCCAGCCCCCGCTATGGCGCAAAAGCTCTGAAAGCGGCTCTTATAGCAAAAGGCGTGATTCAGTAAGAAAGGATAAACAGAACTATGCTGACAAATACAGAAAAATCCCCTTACGCGAAAGTTTCCCCTCTTCCTTTTCAAAATGTAAAATGGACAGAAGGTTTTTGGAATGATGTAACGGACATGTGTGCCAGGAGTACCGTCCCTCATCTGCAGAAGATGTTTGAGGATAAGGATATCAGCCATGTGGTGGAAAACTTCAGGATCTGTGCCGGAGAAAAAGAGGGAGAGTTCGGCGGTACCGATTTTGGGGACGGAGATTTTTATAAATGGATGGAAGCCGCGATGTTTACGGCGGTAAAGACAGATGACCAGAAGCTTTTGGAAGAACTGGACGGCTATATCGATCTCATCGGAAGAGCACAGCTTCCCGACGGCTACATTTCTACGAAACAGATCCTGGGAGAGCGGCAGCAGAACGGGATCAAACGTTTTGGAAATATCAATGATTTTGAGGTATATAACTTCGGACACCTGTTTACCTCAGCCTGCCTGTATAAGAGACTGACCGGCAAGGACAATTTCCTTGCGGTTGCAGAAAAAGCGGCCAGGTATCTGGAGAATATGTATCAGGAAAACGAAAGGGAGGGAAACGTCCAGACTGCGGTATGCCCGTCCCACTATATGGGACTGATCGAAATGTACCGTACCACCGGAGAAAAATGGTACCTGGATCTGGCAAAGCTTTCCATACGGCTCAGGGACTCTGTTGAAAACGGAATGGATGACAACCAGGACCGGATCCCTCTGAAGGAACATGAGAAGATCATCGGACATGCGGTGCGCGCCAATTATCTGTATGCGGGTGTGGCAGACCTGTATGCGGAAACAGGGGATGAGGAATATCTCAAGGTCCTCCATTCTGTGTGGAGGAATCTGATGGACACGAAGATCTATATCACCGGAGGCTGCGGTGCTTTGTACAACGGCGCTTCTCCTTATGGAAATTTCTTTGTGCATCAGCTGGTCCATCAGGCCTATGGATATGAATACCAGCTTCCCAATATCACCGCCTATAATGAGACCTGCGCTTCTGTAGGCCATGTGCTCTGGGCATACCGGATGTTCCAGATCGAACCCAAGGCGGAATATTTTGACGCCATTGAGCGTTCCATGCTCAATGTAAACCTGGCGGCGGTAAGCCTGGATGGAAAGAAATATTTTTATGAAAATATGCTGCGCCGGACAAAAGAACTGAAATATAAGCTGATCTGGCCCCTTACCAGAAGTGAATATATCTTAAGCTACTGCTGTCCGCCGAACCTGGCGAGGACCATGGCGGAATCCAGCGAATATGCCTACGTACGTTCTTACGATACCCTCTGGACGGGAATGTACGGAGCCAGCCGGGCAGAGATCACTTTGGAGAACGGGGCAGAGTTTAAACTGGAGCAGAAGACGGCATATCCTTATGACGGAAAGATCGTGTTTGCTGTCACAGACAGAAAAAATGCGGTTCCTTTTAAACTGAATCTCCGTATTCCGGGCTGGGTCAGGAGCGGCTTTATAAAAGAGGAGGGAAAGACCATCCCTCTTACAAAAGAGAATTCCGGAACTTATATGAGCATAGAGCTTTCCGGAGCCGGCGGCACGGAGGTTATCCTGGAGCTGGATATGCCGGTACGCTATACCGCGCCCCATACGATGATCGAGGAGCTGACCGGACAGGCGGCTGTGGAGAGAGGACCTCTGGTATACTGCCTGGAAAGCGAGGACGTACAGATCGATACGCTGGATGACCTGTATCTGGATCTGAAGGCTGACTTTAAGACCGTACAGACACAGATCCAGGACCGGACCGTGACGGCTTTGGAGGGAGAGATGTACCGTATTGACCGGGGAGAATTTAACCGGGAAGAACTGTATCAGACATTAGACTATCAGGGAATGGAACATACAAAAGTGCGGATGATCCCGTATTTCGCCTGGGATAACCGGGAGTTTGGAGAAATGCGCATCTGGCTCCCTGTGGCATACTGATAAAAGCGGATAAGGAGGAAAGAAAAATGGAGGAAAAACCTATTTCCATAAACGCGCTTGACGGATATCCGGCGGTGGACAAAGAAAGACTGGAGGAATCCTTAAAGGCAGAGAGGAAGGGTTTTGACCGAAAGATCATTGTCCTTGACGACGATCCTACCGGAACGCAGACGGTCCACGACATTCCTGTGGTGACGGACTGGAAGGAGGATACGTTAAAGGAAATCTTCTCCATGGAAGAGCAGATGGTCTTTATCCTTACAAATTCCCGGAGTTTTTCCCGGGAGCATACAAAAGATGTACATAAAGAGATCGGGGAACATATCGCTTCTGCGGCCAGGGAATCGGGAAAAGATTTCCTGGTGATCTCCAGAGGGGATTCCACCCTGCGGGGACATTTTCCTCTTGAAACAGAAGTCCTGCGTGAGACTCTGGAAAAAGAATGCGGCATAAAATTTCAGGGTGAGATCATCTGCCCCTTCTTTAAAGAAGGCGGAAGATATACCCTGAACAATATCCACTATGTAAAGGAAGGAGATTCCCTGACCCCTGCAGGCCAGACGGAGTTTGCCAGGGATAAGTCTTTTTCTTATCAAAGCTCTCATCTGGGAGAATACGTGGAAGAGAAAAGTGCTGGGAAGTACAAAAAAGAGGACTGTATATATATTTCCCTGGAAGAACTAAGAGGACTTAAACTGGACCAGATCACAGAAAAGCTTTTAAAGGCAGAGGACTTCTGCAAGATCATTGTCAATGCTGTGGATTACGAGGATGTGGAGGCTTTCTGCATATGCTGGATCCGGGCGATGAAGCAGGGAAAGCACTTTCTTGCCAGAAGCGCGGCAGCGCTTACCAGAGTGATCGGCGGGGTCTGTGAGATCCCCCTTCTTACGAAAGCAAGCCTGGTTGACAGGGATACAAAAAACGGCGGACTTGTGATCGTGGGATCCCATGTGAAAAAGTCTTCGGATCAGCTTGCCAGCCTTATGGAATCCAGGGCGGAACTGCAGTTTATTGAATTTAACGTAAACTGCTATTTTACAGAAGGAAACCTGGAGGGCGAGACGGAGCGGGTAAAAACCATGGCAGAGGAGACCCTGGGAAAGGGAGGTTCCGTGGTCGTTTATACTTCCCGGAAGCTGGCAGTGCCCCCCACGGAAGATAAGGACAAGATCCTGGCGCTTTCTGTGGAGATATCCAAAGCCCTGACAGATGTGGTAAGGCGGTTGACTTTGAAACCCAGATTTATCGTTGCCAAGGGCGGGATCACCTCCAGCGATGTGGCCACCAGAGGCCTGGGTATCCGAAAGGCCATGGTGATGGGGCAGATCAAAAAAGGGATCCCTGTATGGAAAACAGGACCGGAGAGTAAATTTCCGGATATGCCTTATATCATCTTCCCCGGAAATGTGGGCGAAGTGACGACTCTCAGGGAGATCGTGGAAGAATTGATGTGACTGCGGCCCGGAGCCCGGGAGGGACTTGATCCCTGACCGGGCGGGACGGGGCAGAATATTTGACAATAATGGTATCGTGCCGCCGAACAGGGCGGCAGAATGGAGACGGACATGAGAAAAATCGTAGTATCAGTGGCTCCGGTAGAAGCCGGAAAGCCTGTAGACGCGGATAAACTTGCCGCTGATGTGGAAAAATGCGCAAAGGCGGGAGCGGCCATGGTGCACCTGCACTGCCGCAGGCCCGATGGTTCTTTGACGCCAGATATCTCTTACATGGCAGAATGCTTTGACAAGATCCTGGAAAGGGCGGATCTGGTGATCCAGGCGTCTACCGGCGGGGTATCGGATCTGAATATCATAGAAAGGTGCGAACCTCTTAAATATCCCCGTACGGAGACGGCTTCCCTGAATGCCGGCAGTACCAACCTTGGGGATGCGGTATACCTGAATCCCTTTGAGGATATTGAATATTGCGCGTCGGAGATTTATAAGCACAATGTGATACCGGATGTGGAGGTATTTGATATCGGGATGATCGAAAATATCGAGAGGATGCGGGGAAAAGTCCCCTTCCGCCATCCGATCTTTTATAACCTGGTATTCGGGCACCGGGGCGGCATGCAGGCCAATGTAAACAGCCTGATCGCCTTCCGGTCCATGGTGCCCTCAGATGCGAAATGGGGCGTAACCCATTTCGGGCGCGACAACTGGGATTTCCTTGCCGCAGCGCTGGCGCTGGGGGCAGAGACGGTCCGCATCGGATTTGAGGACAGCGCTTATCTGGCTCCGGGAAAATATGCGGAGCATAACTATGAGCTTGTAGCCCGCCTGGTGGAAATGATCCATGCCATGGGACTGGAGAACGCCACACCGGAGGAGGCGAGGAAGATCATGGGGACGCTGAAAGGATAGAACGAAATAAAAACAAGGAAAAAATAAGCCTACCTCAGTTCGGGTAGGCTTATTTTTAAGGGGATTTACAAAAGAAAAGAATCGTTTACAATAGAAGTAAGCAAACATTTAAAAGGCGGCTGCCAAACAGAACCGGGTGGCGCTTCAAGCGCCGGTAAGGGGGAAATTATGATCATAACAGTAACCATGAATCCTGCCATTGATAAAACCGTAGAGATCGGGCGCCTGAACCATGGCGGACTGAACAGGATCGCAGCAGTGGAGTACGACGCCGGAGGAAAAGGGATCAATGTATCCAAAACCATACAGGCGCTGGGAGGGGAAAGCCTGGCCTCGGGATTTCTCGGAGGAAACGGGGGAAAGACCATAGAAGCGGCTTTAAAGGAGAAAAAGATAAGGAGCGATTTTATCTGGACCAAGGGTGAAACCAGAACGAACACGAAAGTGTGCGAGGAAGACGGCACAGTTACAGAACTGAATGAACGGGGGCCTTTTATCACGGCGGAAGAATCAGAGGCATTGCTTGGAAAGCTTGAGACATATGCCGGAGAGGATACTCTGTATGTATTGGCTGGGAGCGTGCCAGAAAATATGGGGAAGGATATTTATGCCAGGATCATCGAAAGAGTACGAGGGAAAAAATCCAGGGTCATTCTGGATGCAGACGGGGATCTCTTCCGTGAAGGGATCCGCGCAAAACCGGATCTGGTCAAACCCAATCAATGGGAGATGGAAGAATACGCCGGCCTTCCCCACAATGCTTCCGAAGGAGAGCTTCTGGCCGCCGCCGGGAAGCTTATGGAGCGGGGAATTGGATCGGTGGTGATCTCCATGGGAGAGAAGGGGGCGCTTTTTGTTCTGGATGATTATACCGCAAAGGGATATCCTCTGGAAGTGAAAGTGAATTCTTCTGTAGGAGCCGGGGACGCAATGGCAGCGGCGATGGCCTATGGCTGGGATAAAGGTATGGACAGGGAAGATCTGGTACGCCTGTGCATGGCTGTTTCTGCAGGCGCTGTCACCACAAAGGGGACAAAGCCGCCGGACAGGGAACTGGTGGAAAAACTGGAACAGATGGTAAGGATCGAGCGTATAAAGTAAAGGAGGGCCGGCAATATGACACAGTCTGTTTTATATAGGGAAAATCTTTATATTTTAGATGATGGGAGAGTACGGGAATTTTTGATCCTTGGAGAAAAGGAGGCATTGCTGATGGATACAGGCTTTGAGGACAGTCATGTATACGATGCAGTAAGAGAACGCACCGGCCTTCCGGTGAAGGTCCTGATGACACATGGAGATATGGATCATACAGGCGGTCTGAAGGAATTTAAAAGCTGTTTTTTAAATGAAAAGGACTGGCATTTACTGCCGGAAGGCGTAGAGAAACAGCCGCTGAAGGAAGGGGATATATTCCGGTGCGGAGGTTATGAACTGGAAGTGATAGAGATACCGGGGCATACCTACGGAAGCGTCGCTTTTGCAGACTGGAAAAAACGCCTTCTTTTTACAGGGGATTCGGTACAGATTCAGGGTCCGATCTTTATGTTTGGTTCCCACAGAAATCTGGATCTGTATATTGAAAGTCAGAAAAAGCTTTGCGGACTTATGGACAAAATAGACACGATCCTGCCCTGCCATCATGCGTATCCGGTTACGCCGGACTATATTGAAAAAAATCTCCGGGATGCGGAGGCGCTGAGAGAAGGACGGCTGGAAGGCGAAGACCATCCGACGCTTCCCTGTAAGATCTATAAGGGAAAGTGGACCATCTTTTTCGCGTGAAATAAGAAAATATGAGACCATAGCGGGAGGCTGTCTGGATAAACGGTTGTACCTGCCTGCCAGGCAGCCCCCGGTTTATTTTACTTTAAAACTATAAAATTTTTAGAGTTTTTTAATTGATTTCTTTTTAAAGATTCTTTATGATATAAAAAATATCAGCCGGGCCATTCGGTCCAAATTTCCCAACTTACTATAAACGAAACAGAAGTGCAGAAACAGATTGAATTTGCATGGAAAATTTTCTATAATAATAGTACAAAATGTTCCTTTGTGCTTTTGATGTGTTTCTGCTCCAGAAAGGAAGGTGCGTATGCAGGAACAAAACTTAGCGGCCAGTGAGTATTTTAAAGACAAGGAACGATTTGCGGATCTGATGAACGGATATGTGTATCATGGACAGCAGATAATCCATCCGGAGGATATCCTGGAACTGGATCCGGTCATCCCCAGAATAGACGGGTATGGGTCCGTGCTCCACGCCAGTGTGAACATCGTGGATCTGATGTGTAAGATACGCCTGAGATGCCATGTGATCCTGGTAGCATTGC
>DXBU01000013.1 GCA_019116385.1 Candidatus Blautia faecigallinarum
GAGAATATTTCTTCATCGAAATTCTCTCACAGGAACAGTATCTGTGGATTCGCGTATTTTATACCTTTAAATTTTATCTTTTGCCGGCAGAAAACTTCACAACCGTTTAAAATTCAGTTATAATAGGGTAAAATATTCCTTGATATCTGGAGAAACGTTATGAAAAAGAAATGTGTTATTCTGATCCCGGCGCTCGATCCGCCGGATGAATTTTATCAGTATGTCCAGGAGCTGACCGCTTCCGGATTTCAGCATATAATCGTTGTGGACGACGGCAGCCGGGACAAAAATATATTTCAGCGTCTTTCCATGCTGCCCCAGGTGACTTTGCTGACTCATGAGAAAAACTACGGAAAAGGCAAAGCTCTGCGTACCGGCTTTTCTTATTACCGCGATCATTTTTCCATGTCGGAATATACAGGGGTCATAACCGTTGATTCCGATGGACAGCACCTGCTGGAAGATGTAAATAAGATCCGGGATGCTCTGTCATTTTCAGACGGTCGTCTGATCCTGGGCGTTCGTGATTTTAACCAGGAAAACGTGCCCCCGAAAAGCCGCTTCGGCAACAAGCTTACAGGCTGGATCTTCCGGCATTTTGTGAAACTTTCCGTTTCCGATACCCAGACCGGTCTGAGAGGGATCCCAAACAGTCTGATCGATCCGTGTCTTTCTGTCTCCGGAGACAGATTTGAATATGAAACAGATATGCTCATCAAGGTCGGCAGATCTTCCGGTATCCAGGAGATTCCCATCCATACTGTGTACCACCGTCAGAATGAAGGGACACATTTTCATCCGATAAAGGATTCCTTTTTGATCTACCGTCTGCTGTTTGGACGTTTTTTCCGGTATCTGACGGTGTCCCTCAGTTCCTTTCTTCTTGACATAGGACTTTTTGCATTTGGCACCAAGATACTCCTTTCCGGTTTTTCCCATAGCGTGCCGGTTTCGGCCGTGGGAGCGCGGATCATCTCCGCAGCGTACAATTATCTTATGAACCGGAACGTAGTATTTAAAAGCAGTTCCTCTTACCTTGCATCCGGAGCCTCCTATCTGACCCTGTGTGTGATCCAGGGGCTGGTTTCCGCCGCGCTGGTGACGGCCGGCAGTATGCTGCTGCCCATCGATGAAGTTCTGATCAAAGTGGTCGTGGACACCTGCCTTTTCCTTGTAAATTATCATGTACAGAAAACATGGATTTTCAGACATTAGGAGGGATTCTTGAGATATGAATATTAAAAATGTATTTTCCAGGGTCCTCTGGATCATTCTTGGCGGAATCATGCTTGTACAGATCGTCAGCGGCATTTGCTGGATGGCGGCGAATTTTACCAATATCCCCGTTTTTGGAGACAGCACAGAATATTTTAATCTGAGCCAGACCCTGCAGGTGGATGAGTATCGCCCTATCCTGTATCCGCTTTTGATACGGATCGCCGTAAAGCTGTGTGCATGGCTGCCATTCCAGTATCAGACCCTGCTCTATATCGGACAGACGGGACTTTCCCTGCTGTGCATCGTGTATCTGACCTGGCAGCTTTGCAGCATTTTTGCACCGGCACTGAAAAAAGAGAGGCGTTCTCTTTTCATTGCAGGCGTCATATTTGTGAGTCTGTATATATTATGCATCCCTATGATCACCTTTATGAATCTGACAGTACTCACGGATTCCATAGCGACCTCTATGCTCCTTTCAGCCATAGGCGCTCTGGTCAGGATCTTTCATTCAAAGACTCCTTTCGGCGGAGATTTTCTCGTGGTCCTTTTTTCTATGGTGATCGAATATACGGTGCGTGCGGACCGGCTTTATACATGTACCTTATTTCTGTTTATCACTTTGACGGTTTATGTCGTTAAAAACCGCAGAAATGCTTTTTTCCGTCGTGCGGCCGCTTTGTCTCTGTCCGTGGTGCTTTTTTCCGCCGGGATCGCGGGAGGGATCAATAAAGCTACTCAGCAGCCCGGCCTGTACGGGCGTATCCCTACTACTTTGGGCTTCGTGTTATTAGACAGGATCGTATGGCCGAATATGGTGGAAAATTACCGGGATTTTCCGGCTGAGATCCAAAAACTGATCACCAGAGAGGAAGCAAAAACCTTCGACAGCCATAACAACAACGTCATGTATCAGATGGCCCCTCTTCTGCGGGAACGTGCAGGGGAAGAACGTGCGGAGGAAATATATAAAGAAATGGCCGGGATCGTTTTCCGGAATCATCCGGCAAAGGTGATCATGGATATCGCCGAAGATATCCTGTGTGTGGTCTTTACACCGGTCAGCGCCTTTCTCAGTATGTACGGTCTGGCAGATACTGCGGACGACTGGAATCTTCATTGTGTCTCGCAGAACAGTGTCCGTCTGAGCAATTTTTATTATCAGTTTTATCTGTATACATTTATAATCCTGTTTATACTTTCTGTTCTTCTCTTTCTGTCCGCAGTGATATTAAAGAAAAAGAGAGGACGCGGACGTCCAGGCGCTGTCTTTCGTCTTCTGGCGCCCGGATTTCTGCTCTGTGTGATCATCGCGCTCTGGTTTTCTGTCGGCGACGGAGCGCCGCCCAACGACAGATACGCCCTGCTGCATTATGTGATCTGGACTTTCTGGGTTCTGGGGACTATGTATGACAGGCTTCGTCCGGCCAGATCATGAAAATAAAATAAGAGCAGGGTTTAAACTCATGTGCTTTCAGGGCTCCGGGGAAATTTTTCCCGGGGCCCTTTTGCCGTCTGTCGTCTTTATGATACTGCCGTGGAGGCGGCTGATGCGATCTTATGGATATCCATGGAGATCTCTCCGTAAAGGACCGTTCCTCCCTGAAGAAAGACAGACAGATCTGCCGGTACATTTGTCACCTGTACGATCTGAGAAAAGGATATGCTGGCAGAGTCTGTAGACTGCTGGAACGTATGCTGCGCGGATGCTCCCGGCACAGTGCTTCCCTGCTGTCTCAGGTACAGACTGGCCGTAAGAGGAAACTGCGAACTGCCTGCCGGAGAAAGCGTTCCATGAAAAGATACATAATAGTATCCGGGTTCATTGATCACGAAATCCGGCGTATTCGCTGTGTGCGTGATGTTCGTTGTATTTGATGCCGCGTTCCTGTCAAAGATCAGTGAGGATCCCGACGCTCCGGACTGTGGCGGCGTAGAATATGCAGAAAACAATTCGGAAGAACCGCCTTCGCCTGCGGCTCCCGTAGGGCCAGTGGGACCGGTCGGTCCGGTAGGACCGGTCGCTCCTGCGGGACCCGCCGGTCCGGTAGGACCGGTCGCTCCTGCGGGACCCGCCGCTCCTGTGGGGCCAGTCACTCCTGTAGGTCCGGTGGCGCCGGTTGGACCAGTTGCACCCGCTGGGCCAGTTGCACCCGCTGGGCCAGTTGCACCCGTTGGGCCGGTGGCACCCGTTGGACCTTTACAGCAGCAGGGATCCGGACAGCAGCATCCTTGCCCAGGGCAGCAGGAATGTCTGGAAAATCCATTAAAAAGACCTCCGCCTCTTCTTCCTTCGTCACAATCCATAGATTGTTCCTGAACATCCTGGCTGTGGGTTTTATTTTTTTGGCTGAACCATTTCATTTTGGTCTCCTTATATTATTCTTTCCCTATACTATATGAAACCTTCTTTTTTTTGTCCCTTCCTTCCCTATATGGCATTTTCATTCTGCCAAAAATATGTTACACTTAAAAAAGTTATAGAGGGTGATAACAATAAATGTTTTACAATTAAAAAAATATTTTGATATCATGCCCATTGCCTTTACCGTTATCCAAATGGTATTGGATGAACAAGGAGAACCGGAAGATTTTATTTTTCGCTATGCAAATCAGGCCCTGGCAGATCTGGAAGAAGTGGAACTGGAGGGCCTGATCGGAAAACGGTTTTACGATATGGTCTTTAAAGAAAAAAATGACCGGAAATGGCTGCCTTACTATTATTCATCTGCCTATTTACAGCAGACCCATGAACTTCGGGAATTCAGTCCGGAGATAGGAAAATATCTGAAGATCATCTGCTATCCCTGGCTGGAACCTGGTTACTGTGCTTGTGTCCTGTTCGATGAGACCAAACTGGTGATCGCAGAAAAACGTCTTGGTCATCTTGCCCGTTATGATAAAACAACACAGTTTAAAAACCGGAACGCTTACCTGGAATTCCGCGAACAATTTCACGCTAGTGCGCCCACAGGTGTGATTTTTATCGATATAAACGAATTAAAAAAGATCAATGACCAGTACGGCCATGATTCCGGAGATTTTCTTTTCCGCATGGTCCGTGATGCCATCAATAGTGTATTCACCCAGCCGGACAGGCATATCTTTCGTATTGGCGGAGATGAATTTATCATTATCCTGCCGGGTGTGACCTATGCACAGTGTCAAACCCAGGTATCGCTCCTTCGGGAACGTCTGAAAAACAGTCAGATTTTACATATGCCTTCCGTCCTTGCCTCTGTGGGCTTTAGCTGGACGGAGCATGTTACAAGCCTGGATGAACTTGTAAAACAGGCTGACCATTCCATGTATGAGCAAAAACGCCTTTACTACCATACGGTCGAAAAAATCTGACCGGACCGTATCCAACCGTCATATGCCGTCCTTATTTAACCGCTCTCTAAAAAGTTTTTTGAAATATTTTTTATTTAAAAGATAGTGGCAGGACTCCGGCTTAAATTTTCCGGCCAGCTCATTATAGTACTCTGCAAGCTTCCGCTCTCCCATCCGGTCATAGCACACGCAAAGAGAAATCGCAGGAAGATATCCGTAACAGTCCTCTGAAACAAAAGCTCCTGTTCGGGTATCTTTCTTTGCAGCAAGGGCCTGTTCATACCAGTATGCAGCCTGACGCCACTTGCCTCTGTCCATGAAATGCCGGCCTAGGGCGCAGCAAGTCTCTCCTCTCGGCACATCATATTCCAGTCCCTTTAAAAGCGCGGACAAAGCACCTTCCTCTTCCTTAAGCCCGTATCTGCAGAAAGCCAGCTGGCGAGTAGCATCAATTTTATTTTCAACCCACCCTTGGGGATGTTTTAGAAATTCTTCCAGGATAGCGGCGCCTTTTTTATAATGTCCATGAGAAAGCAGTTCCCGTCCATAATAATACAGCTCTCTTGGCGCAAACTTCTCTCCCCCTTTTTCCATATCCTCGTAGATTTCCAGGTTGCGCCGGCTGTATTCCTTCATTATCCTTTTATGTTCTATAAAAACCTCTTCTGCGTAATAGACATTTCCCCTGGGCGGGATCACTTCGTGAACCCTGCCTATAAATTGAAATCCTTTATGGTTTTTTACAAGCCGTTCCCGGTAATAGACAAATGCTGGTCTGCCATTTTCATCCTTCCCTGTCACATAGGGCATCATAACCATATCGATCTTTGGCGGCAGGATCCTTTTTAATCCCAGAAGCGCTTCTTTGCACTTAGGGCTTACTACATCATCTGCATCCATCCACATCAGATAATCCATCGTTCCTTT